>NZ_LR027880.1:3565000-3865000 GCF_900537995.1 Roseburia intestinalis L1-82
ATATTAATTCGTACTGACTTTCATCAGTAAGCGGAGAGGATGGGATTCGAACCCATGCGCCCTTTCGGACAAACGGTTTTCAAGACCGCCTCGTTATGACCACTTCGATACCTCTCCGTATTTGTTTCGCACGAATCAGTGCAAAAAAGATTCTACCATCAACTTTTGTTTCTGTCAACAATTATTTTAACTTTTTTTCATTTTTTTCATTTCAGATGTTTGAAGCGCCCTGTTTTAAGTACATTTCGGCGATCAGCATATCCTCCGGTGTGGTGATTTTTATATTCCTGTAGTTCCCCTCGATCAGCTTAACCGACTGGTTTGTCATCCGTTCCACCACCATCGCATCATCCGTAATGGCAGAGTCCTCATCTGCAAGCATTTTTCGATATGCCTCATATACAAGTGGATAGGAAAAGCTCTGTGGTGTCTGAATCTGCCATACTTTTGAACGCTCTGGCGTCAATTTAGCATAACCGTCTTCATCTGCTATTTTGATTGTGTCTTTTACCGGCATTCCCGCCACGCATGCACGATATTTCTTCACCGCCTGCATGGATCTTTTTATGATATCGGCCGACACTAACGGTCTCGCCCCGTCATGGATCAGCACATAGTCCGCCCCCTCCGCTGCGCAGAGTCCCGCATATACAGAATGATATCGTTCCACGCCACCCGGCACGATTGCTTTTACTTTACCGATATGATATTTATCAATAATTTTCCGTTTACAATACGCTTCCTCATCGGCACCTGTGACAAGGATGATATCTGTGATATCACTCTCCTCAAATGCCTTTAATGCATAATAAAGAACCGGCTTTCCTGCCAGTGTAAGATATTGCTTGTGAATATGACTGTGCATTCTTTTTCCGGTTCCACCAGCAAGAACGATCGCCGTAAATTTTTCCATTAGCGTTCTCCAAGTTTTAAATTTGGAACAGCATTGAGATCTAACCCATCTCTCTGTCCATGTATAAAATCATAATAAGCAGCAACACCAATCATTGCCGCATTGTCGGTACAAAAAATCGGTGATGGATGATAAAACTGCACTCCTTTTTTCTCGCACGCCTCACGCATTCCTTCACGCAGGACTCCGTTGGAAGCCACGCCTCCTGCAATCGCAAATTTATCCATCTTAAACTCATCGATTGCTTTCATCGCATTCCCGATCAAAACATCCGTCACTGCTTTCTGAAATGATGCCGCAACATCTGCCTGTACGATAGAGATTCCTTTCATCTGGCAGCCGTTCAGATAGTTTAAAACTGCGGATTTTAACCCACTGAAGCTGAAATCATATGGTCCATCTGCGATTTTTGCGCGCGGGAACTCCATCGCATGGGGATTTCCCTCATGCGATACTTTTTCGATCTTCGGTCCACCCGGATAGCCCAGTCCGATTGCTCTTGCCACTTTGTCAAAAGCTTCTCCGGCCGCATCGTCCCTCGTACGTCCTAATATCTCGTATTTTCCATAGTCCAGCACTTTTACAAGATGGGTATGTCCGCCGGATACAACAAGGCATAAAAATGGCGGCTCTAAATCTTTGTTCTCAATGTAGTTTGCGCTGATATGTCCTTCGATATGATGCACTCCGACCAGAGGTATATTTTTCGCATAACTGATCGCCTTTGCCTCCGCTACTCCGACTAACAGTGCACCTACCAGTCCCGGTCCGTATGTAACACCGATTGCATCGATATCATCCAGAGTCGTATCTGCGTCACTGAGTGCCTGCTCGATCACCTGATTGATTTTTTCAATATGTTTTCGCGAAGCAATCTCCGGAACGACACCGCCATATAATGTGTGAAGTGCAATCTGTGATGAAATCACATTGGATCTGACATCCCTGCCGTTTACCACAACTGCTGCCGCAGTTTCATCACATGAACTTTCTATTGCAAGAATCTTTATCTCCTTGTCACTCATCTTCCGTATCTCCTTCGGTCTGATAAAATACTAAAATCTTCCATTTTCCGTCTTTGTCTTTTCTAAGCACATAAGTCTGATTTGTACGGGTATAACTTTTATTTTCGTTCACAAAATAAGATGCCGTCACATAAGCGCAGTCATCCCCATCAATCTTTTGATATTTTACCTCATCACTGCTGCACACAGAGGAGGACTCTATCTTTTTCGACTTGTCGTGATAGTCTTCTATATCGGCTTTCAGGCTTTTAAAATAATCATCTCTGGAATTGTTTTCCAACAGTTCATCATCCATCAGAAGTCTTGCCTGATCGCCAAGCTCATAAAGTTCGTCATCTGTATACTCTTCATCATAAAAGCAGGTAATAATACGATTATAAAATTTCACAACTTCTCTTGGTGTTTCCGGGTAATTCTTTTCAAGATTCTTGGTAATCACTTTCTCTACTTCCGTAAGGTCATCGTTATTTTCTGCCGAATTTCCCTTTTTCGCCGCAGTATACCAGAAAAGTCCCACAATGATCACAACACATACAACTGCAAAAATGATTTTCTGTCCATTCTTTTTCATATGAATCCCCCTCTCAATTTTTCTCATCCTCAAACATCAGTTCCACACTCTTTCCATCTTTTCCAAGAAAAGCATTGGGGAAAATCTCCCTTACCTGCGGCATATAATCTTCTGCATGCACCAGTGACGGTGAAAAATGGGTCAGCCACATTTCTGCGACTTCCGCTTTTTTTGCCACTTCCGCTGCTTCATAAAAAGTCATATGCTTGTACTGTTTTGCTTTTGCAATTTTTTCTTTTTCCGCATACATACCCTCGCAGATCAGAAGATCCGAATTTTTTGCAGAAGCAACAAGTGATTCCGTCGGCCTGGTATCGGTACAGTAAGTTACTTTGATCCCTTTCCGGGCAGCACCAAGCACCATATCCGGGGTATAATGTGCCCCATCTTCCGTTTCGATCTCTTCCCCTTTTTGAAGTCTGTTCCAGTATTTTTGTGGAATTTCACGTTCCTTCGCGTGCTCCACGGAAAACCTTCCGGCACGTCTGATCTCCACGGTATACCCATAGCAGGTAATATTATGGTTGACGCGGAACGCATGGATATGATATCCGTTTATTTCTATATCGGCTTCCGGTTCCATTATTTCAATATATCTTATTTCAAACGGCAGTTCCGGTGCAATCATCCGAAGTGCCCCGACTACACGCTCTAATCCCTTTGGTCCAATCATAGTCAGAGGTTCTGTCCGCTCTGCATTGCCCATGGAAAGAAGCAATCCCGGCAGTCCGCTGATATGATCCGCATGATAATGTGTAAAACAGATCACATCGATTGGCTTAAAAGTCCATCCTTTTTCCTTGATTGCGATCTGGGTTCCCTCTCCACAGTCAATAAGTAAACTGCTCCCGTTATAACGCATCAGTGACGCCGTCAGCCAACGGTGCGGCAGCGGCATCATGCCTGCAGTTCCCAAAAGACATACGTCTAACATATAATCCTCCTTGTTTTGCGGAGCAAAATCCGAGTCCACTGACGAGGAGAGGATTTTACTCCTTGTTTTGCGAAGCAAAATCCGAGCCCACTGGCGAGGAGAGGATTTTACTCCTTGTTTTGCGGAGCAAAATGCAATTTTGTTTTGTAAAATTTGCCATCTGGTGAGCAATGCCCAGCATACCGGGCATAGATTTTACTCCTTTCATACAAACTCTGTTACCTGTTTTTCCTCCGGCGGTATCACAAATTTTTCTACCATTTTTTCATAGCAGGACTCACAGATATCCATTCTGTGTATCCTCCCGTCTTTTTTATCGGAAAAATACCCCCACTCCTTCTCCACCGTAAGGAATGAAGTGCGGTCCTTCTCAGATAACAGACAAATCATTTTTCCACAACAGTTACAATATATTTTCTGATCTTTTCTGCTCATTTTTTCTGCCTTCCCATTCTGCAATACAGACAGACATTGTCCACGAAAACCTATGCTGTCCACAGATATCTATTAATATCTATATTATACAAACAAGATTCTGCCTTATGTAGTGGGAATTATTGGCCATATATCATAATATAGGCATCCTCTTTCGGAAGTTCATAGAATCCCTTCCGCACGCCGTGATTTACAAATCCATTGCGCTCATACAGACGGATTGCACTGTCATTCGAACAACGGACTTCGAGCACGATTCTGCCGACCGAGCGGCTCTCTGCCTCTTTTTTTGCTTCCGCAAGCAGCATGCCGCCAATGCCATGGCACCGCATTTCCGGTGAAACCGCCACGTTTGTGATCTCACCTTCATCAATGGATAAATACATTCCGATATATCCTAAGATCTTATTATTTTCTTCCGCAACCAGAAAAACCGTGTTCGGCAGACTGAGTGAATCCACAAATCCCTGATAACTCCATGGCTGTGAAAAGATCATTCTTTCCAGTTCACTTACCTGTTCTGCATCTTTTACCTGCATGGCTCTGACTGTGATCATGCTAATCCGCCCTCTTTTCGTTCTCTCTCTGCCTGGGACAGGCGCAGATATTCCGGCTTGTGTTCTGCAGCGGTTTCTGATCTGCCCTCTGCAAAATATTTCATGCCAAGTGCCGCAACCGCTCCTGCTCTCTGTTTATTGACGTGTGCAGGGGCAAATGTATACGGTACACTGCAGTTTTCTGCTATATACTCCTGAAATACCGGCACACCATCCCCTAAAAAAGTAACCGGCTGTTCGAACTGGTTTACAATCGAAATGATCTCATCAATTCCGACTGCGCACTGTTCCTTTAATACTTCCATCTCATTGCCGTCAAAAGAATAAAGTCCCGTGTAAGTCTGGTTTCTTCTGGCATCCATAAGCGGACACACAAGTCCTGCATGTCCGACAAGATTATACGCAAGCGCATCTACGGTCGGCACGTTGATGATCGGCTTATTTAATGCCAGTCCAAGTCCTTTTGCCGTTGCCGAACCAATCCGAAGCCCGGTAAATGATCCCGGACCTCCTGCGATTGCGATCGCATCGATCGAATTTAGATCCAGCTCTATCATCTTTGCCACTTCATCCAACATTGGCAGAAGCGTCTGTGAATGTGTTTTTTTATAATTGACGGTATATTCGCCAAGCATGTTATCGTCACATACGATTGCCACGCTTGCCACCAGTCCTGAACTGTCTAATCCCAAAATTTTCATTGTAAGCTCCATTCCCGCATGAACGAACTGTTTTATCAGCCCTCATGCTCTTTTATGGTAATTTTCCGGTAATCAAATCCTTTTTCAAGATCCTTTTCAATCGTCACATCATAGCGTTTATCCGGAAGGATCTCTTCAATCAGGTTTGCCCACTCGATCATGCACAGACCTTCCCCGTAAAAGTAATCCTCATAACCGATCTCGTCCATCTCCTCGATGTCGCCGATCCTGTATACATCAAAATGATAAAACGGCATTCTTCCTTCTTCATACACCTGTACAATCGTAAAAGTCGGGCTCGACACAGGTTCTGTGATGCCAAGTCCGTCTGCGATTCCCTGTGTAAAAACAGTCTTGCCAACGCCAAGGTCTCCCACAAGCGTGTACACATCTCCCGGCTTCGCCGTTTCCCCGATCTTTTTCCCAAGCGCATGTGTCTCTGCCGCGGAAAATGTCTCATAAACGGTTTCTTTCATAATTCAGTCCTCCATGTTTTTATGAGGTAAAATATCTGCCATGCACAAATTTATTTTAATTTCACACGGTACTTCGGCAGTTTTTCTTTTGCAATTTCTGCAAGTTCACGGCATTTTTCCCCTAACTGCTGCCTTGGGATCACATAGGCATTCACACGGTTGCTGTACACCAGCACATTATTTTTCGTGGACACCATCTTATAGACCTGATCCCACATCAGTTTTGCATCTGCATCCCCCTGTGTCACGGAAATCCCTTCTCCGTCCACACAGTAATGCAGGCTGTTTTTCAATACCTCTGACGCCGCAATGCGCTGTTTCGAACGAAGATAAAGTGTCACCGGCATGTAAAACAGTATCAGCGCTCCAAGCAAAATACCAAGAACCGTATAGGATGCTCCGCGTTCACTGTATTTTGTACCTGCCGCAGCAAAACAGACGACTGCCGCTATCACGGAAATCCACCCGGATGCACCAGTGTATGTCTGGTACAGGTTAAAACGAAACATGTCCTTTGCGGTCAATGTTATATCAAATTCCAATCTCATCGTCAATCCCCCACCATTTTAGAATCAGCTTAGTATAACATTTTTTGAAAAAAAAGAAAAGACGCATTCTTTTTCTGCGTCTTTTCTCTCTGAAAACTCGTTACTGTCCACTCGTACCTCGTTCCAGTAACGGATTTTGCCGATGCTTCGCATTCCAAATCGGCAAAATCTGCTACCACCACTGTATCATACGGCATTTTCAGTTCAGAAAATGCCTGACTGTAAACAGTAACGAAACCTCTGTTAGCTCCTGCTTATGACTGTCTTCCCTTTAAGATCGGAGAAATGTGTTTGTAGGTCACAAATGTGATGACTACGGAAAACATTCCTTTAATAAAGGTAAATGGCATATTAAAGCAGATTAAACACTGTAAAATACTCTTCATGGACGGAGCAATCAGCTGATATGCTCCAAGCACTGCCTCCTGTGGCATGAAATTGTAATAGACCGGATATACCAGAAAGTAGTTTGAAACAATGCTGAAAGCACCCATGATCACTGCTCCTGCAATGGAACCGATCAGTGCGGTCGTTCTTGTCTTTTTGTACTTATAAAGAAGCCCTGCCGGCAGTACAAATGCCACACCCAGAATAAAGTTTGAAAGCTCTCCAACTCCTCCTGTGGATGTAATGAACAGATGAAGTACATTTTTTACCAGGCAGATGATCACACCACAGAGCGGCCCCATGGCAAATGATCCGATCAGTGCCGGAAGTTCTGAGAGATCCATCTTGATAAATGACGGCATAAACGGCACGGAAAAATCCAGAAACATCAGGATATATGCCACTGCGGAAAGCATAGCTGTCACTGTCAGATATCTTACATTGACTCTTTTTACGGTTACTGTTTTATTTGTTGCATCCATTTCACTCGTCTCCTTTTCTCTTTTCGGAAAATGCGAGGGATTGTAAGCGTGTTTTTGTCTGCGAAATATCTCATACAATAAAATGCACATTTTGTGAGCATTCTGCTGTCTGAATACGACAAAACCCCGGATGTAACCATCATCCGGGGTTCTATCATGTAACAGAAACGTCTTTTCTGACGTCTTATCATTCACATGCTTATCTTCTCTCATCCAGACTATACTGTCGGTTCCGGAATCTCACCGGATCAGCTGCCTTAGCAGGTCACGGACTTTGTAAATGACTCTGATCATTATCAGGACTCTACATCACCGTCGGTCGGGAATCTGCAAATCTTACTGCATCACCCTGCCCCGAAGAATTAATATTATTTTTACGCTCTCTATTGTATGCATGTTTTTCTGATCTGTCAACCATTAATTTTCATCGTGAGTGCGATGCGCTGTTTTTTCAGGTCAACATCCAATACCTTTACCTCAACGATATCGCCGACACTGACCACTTCCAGCGGATGTTTGATAAAACGGTCACTCATCTGTGAAATGTGTACCAGTCCGTCCTGATGGACTCCGATATCCACAAATGCTCCAAAGTCGATCACATTCCGGACCGTTCCCTTTAAGATCATGCCCGGTTTTAAATCCTTCATTTCAAGGACGTCGCTGCGCAAAATCGGCTTTGGCATATCCTCTCTCGGATCACGCGCCGGTTTTTCAAGTTCTTTTACGATATCCTGCAGTGTAATCTCTCCCACGCCAAGTTCTTCTGCCAGCTTTTTATAGTTGGAAATTTTTTTGGAAATGCCGTCTAATCTGCGCTCTTTCACATCCTCCGTCGTATAGCCGAGACGCTCTAACAGTGTCTTTGCCGCTGCATAACTCTCCGGATGTACACCGGTCGCATCCAGCGGATTTTTACCATCGTTGATGCGCAGAAAACCTGCACACTGCTCATATGCTTTCGGTCCTAATTTTGCTACTTTTAAGAGCTGGTTTCTCGCCTCAAACCGGCCATTTTCCTCACGGTATGCCACAATATTTTTTGCAACTGCCTTGCTGATACCGGAAATGTATTCAAGCAGGGATGCAGATGCCGTATTTAAATCAACGCCGACTCTGTTTACACAGTCCTCCACGACTCCGCCGAGTGCCTCGCTTAATTTTTTCTGGTTCATATCGTGCTGATACTGACCGACACCGATCGATTTCGGATCGATCTTTACAAGCTCTGCAAGCGGATCCTGCAGGCGGCGTGCCATGGATGCCGCGCTTCGCTGTCCTACGTCAAACTGTGGAAACTCCTCCGTTGCAAGTTTACTTGCAGAATATACGGAAGCTCCTGCCTCGTTGACAATGATATACTGTACTTTGACCGGGATCTCTTTTAATAACTCTACGATCACCTGCTCGGACTCGCGGGATGCTGTACCATTTCCCAGTGAGATCAGTGTGATGTGATATTTTGAGATCAGCTTCTTTAAAACCGCTTTTGCCTCTTCCACTTTATTTTGTGGTGCAGTCGGGTAAATGACTGTCGTATCGAGCACTTTTCCGGTCGGATCCACCACGGCAAGTTTACAGCCGGTACGGAATGCAGGGTCCCAGCCAAGTACAACCTGTCCTGCAATTGGAGGCTGCATCAAAAGCTGCTCTAAGTTCTTCCCGAATACTTTTATCGCACCATCCTCGGCTTTTTCGGTCAGGTCACTGCGGATCTCACGCTCAATGGCAGGTGCGATCAGACGGTCATAGGCATCTTCTATCACTTCTTTTAATACCGGCGTCGTCTGTGGGTTGTCGCGCACGATCACCTTTTTTTCAAGGTAACGCAAAATATCCTCGACCGGTGCCTCGATCTTTACCGTCAGGAATTTTTCATTTTCTCCACGGTTCAACGCTAAAATACGGTGTCCGGCAAGTTTCGCCACCGGCTCGTCAAATTCATAGTACATCTCATAGACAGACTCTGCTTCCGGGTCTTTTGCCGCAGAAATCATGCGTCCTTTTTTGACCGTCAGATCACGGATCCGGCTGCGGTAATCCGCCTCATCCGAAATGCTCTCCGCGATGATATCTTTTGCCCCGGCGATCGCATCCTCTGCGCTCGTCACTTCTTTTTCCGGATCAACAAATTTTTCTGCTTCCTCCTCTAAGGATGTGTTTAACATCTGTAACGTGATGATGCCGGCAAGCGGCTCTAATCCTTTTTCTTTTGCGATCGTCGCCCTGGTGCGGCGCTTTGGTTTGTACGGCCGGTAGAGATCCTCCACCACAACCATTGTTTCGGCAGACATGATCTGCGCTTTTAATTCGTCTGTCAGTTTTCCCTGTTCTTCAATGCCTGCAAGAACCGTCTCCTTGCGCTCCTCGAGATTTCTTAAATAAGTCAGTCTCTCATATAAATTACGAAGCACCTCATCGTTAAGTGCTCCGGTTGCCTCCTTGCGGTAACGGGCAATAAACGGGATGGTATTCCCTTCATCGATCAGCTTTACGGCTGCTTCAGCCTGATTTTTACGGATTCCGAGTTCCTCGGAAATCTTTGCAATAATATCCATAGTTACTCCTTTTTTCTCACCGGATTTTAACGTTTTCTCCGACGCAATATCTTTATTATAACGAAATGTCCACAGTGATTCAAGGTAACATTGTTTTTTTCCACACCGCATGATACACTATCCACATCATATTATTTATTTTCAGAAAGGCTTATTTATGGATCATCAGTTTTACAGACCAACGCCTGACCGGCATTCAAAACATATGGAAAATCTTTCCCTTATCATGGGGATCATTGCACTTTCAACGTTCTGTCTGGTTTATCCGGCATTAATCTGCGGTGCGCTCGGCATCGTGTTTGCACTGCTCTCACGCGGCGGTGAGACAACATTTTCCGGGCGTGCAAAGCTTGGGCTTACTTTAAGCAGCGTAGCGCTTGGCATTATTGTGCTGCTCTTAATTTATTCGGTGGTATTCGCTAACGTTTACTATGGTGGAATTGAAAATATGATGCGGGAAAGTTGTACATCGCTGGGGATTGATTATAATATGCTGTTTCCGCAGAACTGAGTTTTTTGTGGGAGATTCAGGGGGACAAAAGGTGGTTTGAAGGTTCGTGGGTGGCAGATTTTGCGCCGCTATTTTTTCTATCAGCATCTTCTATTATAAAAGGCTTATACCCCAGAAGAGGCGGACGATATTTTTTTCCATACAATTGATGATAAGGATTGCAAGTCCGATCCAGAGGTAACGGTCTTTATAGTGCATTGCAAGCGGCAGCTTATGGTGTGAGAGACGTTCGATCGTCTGGCTTAATAAAAACCACGCGCAGAGTACTGCTGCATACGGTACAAACGGATGTTCCAAAAAGGATATCAGAAAATGTCCCTGAAAGAGAGCACATACCGCTCTGGTTCCTCCACAGCCCGGACAGTAGTATCCGGTTACGGTGTGGAAAAGGCACGGGTAGAGATAGTTTTCGATACGAAATCCGGTTATTTTTGAAATGAGCAGATACACGCAGCAGATGACTGTGCCGCTCAGACCAAGTATATATAAAACATTATCTATTTTTTTATGTTCATTATTATTTCTTTTTTCCATTTGATATCTTAATCCTGTTCTTTTCCCATTGAAGTATATCTTTTAAGTGTTGACGCAAATGATGTTTCACAAAGTAGCGGCTGGCAAATCGCACAAAGCTGAGACTGGTTTGTGCAATTTGCCCACCAAAACACTAACACACACCATTTGCCATCAACACCCTCCCCCACATTTTATCAGAAATACACATCTATACAACCCCCCGCCACCTATGCTATAATTTATTCTAATTGCAGCAACGCTGTAACCGCTGCTGTATGATCTAAAAGGAGTTATTTACCGAATGAAACGCACATCAAAAGAACTCAAACGCATTGCGCGTGATATTTTAAATGACAGATACCGTGTTCCGATGGCAGCTTTTGCTGCCACAACACTGATCGCAACTGTGATCGAATCTCCATTTTCGTTTTCCATGGGAGATAATCCGACAAATATGCAGCTTGTGATCTCACTGATCGCAGAGCTTCTCATATCTGTTGTCTCTTTTGTGTTAGGATGCGGCGTGGCAAAGATCCATCTGTCCATGACACGCGGAAATGATTTTCTCGTCCGCGATATTTTTGATCCATTTAAGAAAAATACAGACCGATTTTTTATCGCGGGATTTTTATTTTTACTGATGATCTTTGTTTCCATGATTCCTGTGATCGGTGGTTTTACTTATGCAGTGATCGCAGATTTTTCAGTGGTTTCTATTGTAATTGCAGCAGCGACGGGAATCCTTTCTCTGATCTTAAGCTGTTATTTTATGCTTACCTATCATTTTATCGGATATATCACACTCGATCATCCTGAGCTTAAATGTCTGGAAGTTTTTAAAGAATGCAGACTTCTCATGCACGGCAACCGTCTGCGTCTGCTTTATATTCTGCTCAGTTTTATCGGATATGGCTTATTGGTTCTCTGTTCCTTTGGCATCGCATCCCTCTGGGTCGTTCCATATCAGACAGAAACACTCGTTATTTTTTATCTCGACTGCACCGACGAATTGAACCGGATCCCGGTACGCAGCTATGAAAAAACTGCTACAACCCAATTTTGATTCCACAACGCACTTTCCATCGAAGGTGCGTTTCTTATGGGATAAAAAAGTAAACAAAGGAGGATTCTATGAATCAAAACAATGAACCAATCCGTGATGCCTCAGTTCTTGGCATTCCAAAGATGCTGCTGCTCGGTCTGCAGCACATGTTTGCCATGTTCGGCGCAACAATTCTTGTCCCGATCCTGGTAAACAGTTATTTTGGGGAGGATGTCCTGCATGTTCAGGTTACCCTGATCTGCGCCGGTATCGGCACACTGTTTTTCCATTTTTGCACCAAATTTAAAGTTCCGGCTTTTCTCGGTTCTTCGTTCGCATTTTTAGGCGGATATGCCACGATCGCTTCCATGGATTCAGGTGTATTTGCTGAGATGTCGAATGCAGACAAACTGTCCTATGCCTGCGGCGGTGTTGTTGTTGCCGGACTTTTATACCTGATCTTAGCACTGATCATCAAGCTTGTCGGTGTCAAAAAGGTTATGCGTTTCCTGCCGCCGGTCGTTACCGGTCCGATCATCATCTGTATCGGTTTAAGTCTTGCAGGTTCTGCGGTAAACAACGCTTCTAAGAACTGGCTTTTAGCACTGATCGCCCTTGCAGTCATCATCATCTTTAATATCTGGGGAAAGGGCATGTTCAAAATTATCCCTATCCTGATGGGTGTTATCATTTCCTACTGTGCCGCTCTTATCTTTAATGCACTTGGTATGACAAATGCGGACGGTTCTGCAATCCTTGATTTTTCAAATATCGCAGCAGCTTCCTGGATTGGTGTTCCTGCATTTTCCATCTGCAAATTCAATATCTCTGCCATCCTTGTCATGGCTCCGATCGCACTTGCAACCATGATGGAACACATTGGAGATATCTCCGCGATCTCTGCGACTGTAAATCAGAACTTTATCGAGGATCCGGGACTGCACCGCACATTAATCGGAGACGGACTTGCAACTGCACTCTCCGCACTCTTCGGTGGTCCTGCTAACACAACCTACGGTGAAAATACCGGTGTTCTGGAATTAAGCCGTGTTCACGATCCGAAAGTGATCCGGTTAGCAGCATGTTATGCGATTCTCTTAAGCTTCATTCCAAAAATGGCTGAAGTGATCGGTTCTATGCCATCTGCGATCATCGGTGGTGTCAGCTTTATGCTCTACGGTATGATCTCTGCGATCGGTGTCCGGAATGTTGTAGAGAACCATGTTGATTTTACAAAATCCAGAAACCTTATCATTGCCGGTGTGATTTTCGTGTGTGGTCTTGGTTTTTCGGACGGTCTTACTTTTACCGTTGCCGGAACTTCTGTCACACTCACTTCCCTTGCCATCGCTGCAATCGCAGGTATCTTTTTAAATGCGATCCTGCCGGGAAATGATTACCACTTTGGAAAAGATCCGAAGATCGATGCAAACCGCGGTCTTGACATGATCCCGAATCTGCACGAAGATACCAGTTATGCAGATGATGAGGAATAACCTGCATGTCATCCGGAGAACTTTTTCATTCATAGAAAGTATTCACATACTGCACCAGCATCTGGTCTTACCGGTCAGATATAATAAATTTTGATTACTCCAAAATTTGCTGCCCCTCGCAGATACAGTGTTGCAACGCTGCTGCCTTCGCCGCGTCCTATTTCCTCCACTGCTCCAAAGGAACGCTTCAGTTCATTCTGCACTTTCCATTCTTTTGGTATATAGAGATTTGTCTCCCCAAAGTTATTTTCCACTTCGACCGACGCCGCTTCCCCTGCGATTATGGCATTGTCAAAATAAACGCTCATACTTCCAAAGTTATTTTCAAGCTGTGCATCGCAGAAATGCTCCGAATTGATATAACGGATGGCAGAGCCAAAATTATTTTCGCAGCGGATGTGTTCACCGCTGCACTGCTCACCGTTTGGCATACTCATTTGTTCATCCCAGTTTATGGTTTTTGTTTTCCAGTTTTTTCTTCGTACATCTTTAAAGATCATAGACAGACCGATACTTAAAAGCAATGCCGCACCAAGTATCGTCCAGCTTGTCAGTCCTAATTTTTCCAGCCCAAGAGGTTTTCTGTAAAGAATGCAGATAAAGGCTATTGCAAATACAATCGAATAAAAATTAACATCTTTTATCCCCTCAACAAACAGCCAGACAAACAGGACCGTCATAAAAATACCGGGCAAACCAACACCCAGTTCCATCCCTGTACTGCTGATCACCAGATACACTGCCGCAAGAAATATAAAAAATAATCCCCATGCAATATTTTTCTTTTTCATTGATGTAACCTTCTTTCTTCTAATTTGCTGATTAACGGTTTGTAATAATATCTAGAGACATACACCTTTTTGTGCGTGTTCTCAAATGCCACGACACTTGATGCCGTCAGGTTCCGATTAATGGAAAAAATATGAGAAGTATTTAAGATCGTCGATTTTGACACCCTCATAAAAAATCCCGGAAGTATTTCCTCTAATTCATACAGCTTGTATCCGGCCTCATACATATCATTTCCGGTGTGTGCCGCCACTCCATGATCCGCTGTCTCAAAGAACAAAATATCATTCATCGGAAGATAATACTCGGTATTTCCTTTGTAGAGGACGATCTTCTGGACTGCCCCGGCTGCCTCACTGACTGCTCTCTGAATGGCTGCAATCTGTTCTGTCATTCCACGGCAGCGGATAATGACTTCTTCCTCCGCCTGTTCATCCATTTCGATTTTAATTTTCATAACCTGTCTCCTTTTCTGTACTGACAGGTACATTATAAAAAACGAACCACCCGGTGTAAATGCTTTTACACCAAGTGGTTCGTTTTCCTATGGTAAGTGGTAAATTTTTTACATAATGCGGCTCATTGCGGAAAGTGCTCTGACAGCGGTCTGCAGATAAGGATTTTCTGTCTCATAGAATTTTCCTTCGTCTGCTTTTTCTGCAAATGCAGGATCTAACGGAATCTTTCCGAATACCGGAAGTGTCAATTCCGCTGCGACATCCTCGATATGGCTCTCGCCGAATAATTTGATCTCTTTTCCGCAGTCCGGACATTTTAAATAGCTGAAATTCTCGATCAGTCCAAGTACCGGAACGTGCATCATCTCTGCCATATTGTATGCTTTTTTAACGATCATCTGTACCAGTTCCTGCGGAGAGGTAACGATCACGATACCGTCGACCGGAAGTGACTGGAATACCGTAAGTGGTACGTCACCTGTTCCTGGCGGCATATCGACAAATAAATAATCAACATCTCCCCATACGGTCTCATTCCAGAACTGTTTTACCACACCTGCGATCACAGGTCCTCTCCAGATAACCGGATCTTCCTCATTGTCCAAAAGCAGATTGACAGACATTACTTTGATACCGTTTTCTGCTTCTAACGGGATCATTCCCTCCTCGGTACCGACAACCTGACCATGTACACCGAGCATTTTCGGGATGGACGGTCCTGTGATATCCGCGTCCATGATTCCCACTTTATAACCAGCCTGTTTCATGGCGCATGCAAGTGATGCAGTCACGAAAGACTTTCCTACACCGCCTTTTCCACTGACAACGCCAATTACTTTCTTTACATTCGAAGATGGATTCATCGGCTCTTTTGCGATTCCGTTTCCACCTTTTGCCTTGCTCGGACAGCCCTCACAGCTCTCCCTGCTGCAGCTTGATGCGCTGCTGCAACTACTATTCTCTGCCATGTCTCATACACTCCTTTTATCTTTATTCATTCTTACAGACATTTTTTATTCTGCCCTGTCTTATCTGCCTGATTCCTGTTCCCGCTTTTTAAATATCTCCTGCAGTGACTCCGTATACGGTGCTCTTGCAATTCCGTATTCTGTGACGATGCCCGCGATCAATTCATGATCTGTCACATCGAATGCCGGGTTGAACACTTTGACGCCCTCCGGTGCCATGCGCTCTTTGTACCACATCTCGGTCACTTCCTCCGCCGGACGCTGTTCAATGTGAATATCAGCTCCCGTCCTGGTGTTCAGATCAATCGTTGAGGTCGGCGCACAGATATAAACCGGGACGTTATAATATTTTGCCACCGCAGCAACCACGGAGGTTCCGATCTTGTTTGCCGTATCACCGTTTGCCGCCACACGGTCACAGCCGACAAATACCGCATTGACCCAGCCGTTTTTCATGACGGTTGCAGACATATTATCACAGATCAATGTGACATCCACTCCTGAGGACTGCAGTTCAAATGCCGTCAGCCTGGCTCCCTGTAACAGCGGCCTTGTCTCATCTGCAAATACTTTAAAATGATAGCCCTTCTCTTCTCCAAGATAGATCGGGGCTGTCGCTGTGCCATATTTGCTGGTGGCAAGCTGACCTGCATTGCAGTGTGTCAGGATACCGTCTCCCGGTTTCACCAACGTCAGACCATACTCTCCGATCTTCTTGCAGACACGGATATCCTCCTGCCAGATCTCAACTGCCTCCGCTTTGAGGTATCCTTTGATCTTTGACACATCTTCACCGGCATGTGCCTCTAAGACACCCTGCATCCGGTTTAATGCCCAGCTTAAATTGACCGCCGTCGGTCTTGCAGAATCTAAATACTCTTTTTGTTTTACAAACTCTTCATGAAAAGTATCATAATCTGATGCACTGCTCTGTTTTGCCAGAAGATAGATTCCAAATGCCGCTGCAACTCCGATTGCCGGAGCACCTCTTACCCTGAGCAGGTAAATGGCATCCCAGATCTCTTCCGCTGTCTTTAATGCAATCAGTTCTATGCTTCCCGGCAGCTTTGTCTGGTCAATGATAATGATCGCATTATTTTCATCATCCAGGCGCACCGTATCATAATTCATGATATTGTCATTTTCTTTCTTTTGCTGCATATGAATGACCAATGCCTTTCCTGTTTCTTTTTACACTTCTTTCTATTATACACGCTAAAGATATGATTTTAAAGCCTGCATACGGTACTTTTTAAGATACACAAAAAAGAAGACAGCATCTGCCCTCTGACATTATCTGCCCTCTTCTTTCAATGTCCACTTTCTTCCCTCTGTTTTTATGTACTGCTTTTTCCTCCAAAAAACCTTGAAAAGATCGAAAGTCTCCGCTTTTTTACCTCTTCTTTTTTCGGAAATCTCTCTTCCTCCGAATAATCCGGCACCCAGTCGATGTAAAATAAACGGTCATCCACATCCGTCCTTCCGTTAAAATGCCGGCACATATCCTTGATCACTTCCATCATGGCATCTGCCATCTTCTCCGCATCCTGCGCCATACGGTCACAAAACTCCATTCCGCGGTCCGGTCCCTCTTCTCCCCAGATGCAGTCATCACCGAGTACTCTCAATTTATTCAGACGATCTCTCTGATCCTTGACCATGCTAAAAAAACGACTTACTAAAACATTATGCTCTTCTTTATCCGTATAACACAAAAATTCCTCTAACAATGTACCTTCCGGGAAACCAATCTCGTAATAATCATTGTAAAAACGGCAGATCCGTTCTGCTGTTTTCCGGAACAGGATGCCGCTCTGCTGCGGCTCCTTCCAATAATGTGCTTCTGCATCCACAAGTTCTTTGTAGATCTCATCGTATGCCGCCTTGATTTTCGGATCTTTTATCTCACATTCCATCATAAAGTCAAAATTCATTCCCGTCTTCCTCCGCAAAGTTCACTCCAAATCACATTCTTTAAGCGTCTCGTCAGCGATGTTGTTCCCGCATCCTTAAGCTGCATGGTAAGAAGCATCGTAAGCCGGTCTTTCGGGCTGTTGCAGAAATATGCCCCAAGCCAGCCATCCCAGCCGTATTCTCCTATGGAAGTAAACATCGGAGATTTTCCCGGCTCTTTCTGGATTCTCAAAAGGTTTGCATAGGTATATCCGCGGATACCCTCCCAGCACTGGTCTAACACTTCCTGCTGCCATGACATGAGCGAGCCGTTTGTCATGTAATGTACTGTCTGCGGTTTTAAGATCTGTTTTCCCTGATAAGAACCTTCCTGCAGTAACATGGCTGCAAACTTTGCGTAATCGTCCAGTGTAGAGACCAGTCCTGCACCGCCAGATTCAAACGCCGGTACCTGTTCCATCGCATTCATGATACCAAGATGATTTTCCGTATAAAGTTCTAATCCCTGTTCCGTCCTCTGGTATACTTTTGCAAGGCGCTCCTGTTTGTTCTCTGGTACATAAAATGCAGTATCTTCCATGTCAAGTGGTTCAAAAAATTCTTCTTTCAGAAATTCGCCAAAAGTTTTTCCGCTGATGACCTCAATAACCGCCCCAAGCACATCTGCAGAGGTTCCATACTGGAAACTCTCTCCCGGCTGGAACTGAAGCGGTATCAATCCAAGACGGTTTGCAACCTCCTGCGTTGTCATCGCATCCTCCAGATATAAGTGTTCTTTGATCCTGTCAAAGAGCTTTTCCGTCTCCATGGAGCAGACACTTGTGACATCCCCGCCGTACATCAGACCGGATGTCATGTTAAGCAGATCACAGATCCTCACCGGCCGGACCGTCGGCACAAGTTTTCCGCCTGATGCCACGATCGCATTGTGAAATCCCGGCAAAAATTCTTCCACGAAAGCTCCTGGATCAAGCAGCCCGCGTTCCATCAAAAGCATGGCAGCCGCAGACGTGACCGGTTTTGTCATGGAATACAGCCTTGCAATCGTATCCCGTTCGTATTTTTTACCAGCTTCAATGTCTGCATAACCGTCGGCTGCAAATGCCATTTCCTGTCCATCCCGGATCACCACAATATTTGCTCCGGCAATCTCTTCTTTTTCCACTGCTGTCTCTATCAGCCGTTCTAACTTCTGACTTAATTCCTTCATATTCTAAACCCTTTTCCCTGACATATCTCTCTTTTACGCAAGCAATTCTCTTAAATCCTTCTCCTCTGCACTTACAGACCCCTGGATCATTGCAGCACTTCCGCCACCTCTTGCACCTGTTTTTTCACGCAGCAGTGTGGCGATCTCTCTGCAGTCTTTTGTTTTACTTCCTATAATAAAATTATAACCGCCCTCTTCTTTTTCCACAAAAATGCCGCAGATCCCGGCATGCGTTTCCACAAGTCCATTGATGGCGTTACGCATGACCGGAGTATCCAGATCCGTTTCAAATAAAAGTACATTTTCCTGATCCGCCGGGATCTCTTTCATCTTCTGCTCCACCAGCTTTTGCTTTGCCTGCGCCAGCTTATATTTCAGATCCTGGTTGGACTGTTTTAATTTTTCCACAAGTTCTGGCAGTAACTCCTGATTGGCGGAAAGTGTACCTGAGATAGAAGAAATTACCTGTGATTTTTTCCGTTCTTCCTCCAGTGCACGGAACCCACTCAAGATACTGATTCTGACACCACCTTTATAATTAGAAAGACTCTGTACGTTGAGCATGCCGATCTCACCGGTTTTCTTCACATGTGGTGCACAGCATGCACACACATCCACACCAGGGATTGTCACAATGCGCACCTGTCCTTCGATTTCGATCTTGCTGCGGTAATCAAGTGTTTTCAATTCTTCTTTTGACGGATAGGTAATCTCGACCGGAAGATTTTTCACGATCACTTCGTTGGCTGCCGTCTCAACTTCACGTACCTCATCCGCAGTTAAAACACCGTTAAAATCCATCGTGACGATATTGTCGCTCAGATGAAACCCGACATTGTCATATCCAAATCTGCTGTGTACAATCCCGGAAAAAATATGTTCTCCGGAATGCTGCTGCATATTATTAAAACGGTGTGTCCAGTCAATGATCCCGTGTACGGTCTCCCCAACGGCAAGCGGTTCTTTTAAGCTGTGTGTGATCACATCTTTTTTGATCTGCACATCCGTCACTTCGATGCCATCTATCGTCCCTTTATCCGGACTCTGTCCGCCCTCTTCCGGGAAGAAAAGTGTACGGTCCAAAATCACATGATAACCGCTCTCCTTCTTCTCCTGGTATGCTTCACAGGATATAACCTTTGCATCAAACTCCACCGCATATGCATCCTGGTCGTATAATTTTTCTGTCATGCTTTTCCTCTTTTCCTACTGTAATACTGGCGTAAAATCCTCAGTGTCTCCGCAGAAAAGTCCTCCTAAAGAAGCTACGATCTTGTTCATCGCCTTCTTTGCAGTCTCAAATTCTTCCGGTTTTAAAGTGACTAGAAATACATTTTCACAGCCATGTTGCTTTGCAAATGCTGCCGTGATTTCATCTTTTGCCGGAATCTTTGTCCATTCGATATCAAGTGTTGCCCCGTCATTTAATCCTATTTCCAGTACTCCTGCATCTTCCCAGATCTCTACCTCATAATCGTCTGTCAGTACCTCATAAATGCTGCGCACCGTCACATTTGCAGGTGCAAAATATAACCATTCTCCCGGTGCAGTGCTCTTTTCTTTTTTAATTTTCTCCGGTTTACTCTGCCGTTTCATCGGATTTCCCTCCGTTTCCTGCTCTACGCTTTAGTATAGCATAATCTGACATTTTTTCTACTTATATTTCCATCTTTTTCTTATATAATGACATGTATACAGTATATGAAAACATACAGGAGGCACACAGTATGGAAGCATCAAATGTTTATTTCACATCTTTTAAGGCAACGGAGCATGAGAATCTGCTCTAGAAACTGCATCGTCTTATGAAAACTGCGGGGTTTGAGACGATCGATTTTACCGACAAATACGCTGCGATCAAAATCCATTTTGAATGGAAGAGCTGCATTGCGCATGCTGTTAAGATTGGACTTGGAAGTGATCAATATAAGCTGATTACGATTTAGTTAGGAATTTTTGTAGATTCGTGGACAAAAGGCGGTCACAGCCGTTAGTCTGTGACCACCTTTTTCTATTTACTGCAGATGTCTATGCTTCTGCTTCTTTCGCATTATCCAGTGCGATCAGTTTGGAGATGATCTCCTCGCAGATCTGGGTGACGTTTTTTCCATCTGTGGCAACGGTGATGTCCGCGACTGCTTCATAACGGTCTTTTCGTTTATCCATAAGACCACTGATGAATTCAACGTTCATGTTATTGTTTAAGATCGGGCGCTCGTCGCTGTCTTTGACACGCTCGTAGATAGTTTCCGGTTTTGCGGTGAGTAATACGACACGTCCATTCTTTTTCATGTGATCGGTGTTTTCTTCTCTCATGACGACACCACCACCACAGGAAACGATCGTCTGTTTTCTTTTCTGCAGCTCGATTAAGGTGTTGCTCTCTAAGTTACGGAAGTATGCCTCACCGTATTCGTCAAAGATCTCAGAAATGGACATGCCCTGTTTTTCTACGATCATCTGGTCCATCTCCACGCGGTCCATCTCAAGTTTATCTTTCAGTTCTCCGGCGATCGTACTCTTTCCGGCTCCCATGAATCCAATCAGGAAGATGTTGTAGTCAAACAGACTCTTTGCCTGGATACGGCGGCTGTTTTTCATGATATATTTGAAAATATCAAGGATCTCTTCCTCGAACTCATTGTCACCGAGTTTGTTCTTTAATGCGTCGGTCTGTTTCTTCTCCTGTTCCGGCTGTAAGATTGGAATACCGGTTGCTTTCTTATAAGAAATAATTTCCTGTATATATGACATTCGAACTGCAAGCTGTTCGATGATGATATCATCACATTCTCCAATTTTCTCACGGATCGCTTCTATCTTATCCATTATAATCCTCCTTGTTTTGCGGAGCAAAATGCGACTGCCACTGCAGGAGCAGAGGATTTTCCTCCTGGTTTTCCTCCCTGTTTTATAAAAAGCATTATAACAAGATGTGACACATTCCGCAAGCAAAATATTTTAGTACTTTAAAGTATTTATGTTTTAAAGTGTATAATATCATTTCCGACATGTTTTCTACTCGATCACACCTTTCATATCGCCAAGATATGCATCGACCAGATCCTCTGATACATTTTTTTCAATTGACTCATATACCGGCTTGCAGAGTTCTCTGATCTGTTCATGCATTTCATCATTCAATGAAATAATCTGTGTACCGCTTTCCTCGATTGTCTGGATACGGGATGCGATACGCTCATCCGACTGCTCTCTCGCATATTCTTTCGCTGTCTCCGCAGCCTCTCTGATGATTTCCTGCTGCTCGCCGGTCAGTCCTTCAAAAAACTCATCACTGACGATCAGTGAGATCAGATGCGGCAGATGGTTTGTCTCCACGACATAATCCTGCTGCTCATATAATTTATTAGAAACAATGACCTCATACGGATTTTCCTGCGCATCGATGGTTCCCTGCTGCAGTCCGATATACACCTCGGAAAATGTCATCGGTGTCGGGCTGGCACCAAGCGCTTTCCAATATGCCATGTGATAGGAATTTTCCATGGTACGGATCTTCTGTCCCTTAAAATCAGAGATTGACTGCACATTGCGGTTTGTGGTCATCACACGGAATCCCTGGTCGGCATATCCTAAAAGGACATATCCGGCATCCCCGTATACCTGCTGCATCATGGAAAGGAAATCCGGGTTATCCACATGTTCCCGCACTTCGTCGATCGTTTCAAACACTGCCGGCATATCAAATACTGCAACATCCGGCATAAAAGTCACCTGCGGTGCCGTATTTTGTACCACAAACGGGATATCACCCTCTTTACAGGACTCTAACAACTCTCTGTCTCCGCCAAGTACACTGTTTGGATAAACAGAAATCAGCATCATCCCGCCGCTCAAACGCTCCACTTCCTCTGCAAATTTTTCTGCATAGATCTGTGTGACCGTATCCTCCGGGCTTGAACTTCCAAGCGGCCACGCATAACGCTGCACTTTTGCCTGATCCTGTGTATCTTTATTCCCGCAGCCACTTGCAAAAAGTACTGCCCCTGCAAGGAAACCGCATAATATCTTTTTCTTACAATTCTTCAAGTTTTCGCCCTCCTTATGAAAGCAGACAGAGACTGATCGCCGGAATAAATGTGATCAGAAGCAGTGCAAGCATGAAATATCCAATCATCGGCATTGCCTTCTTTGCGATCTGCATCATCGGCACATTGGTAAGTGAACTTGCCACAAACAGGTTGACGCCGACCGGAGGTGTGACAAATCCAACCGCAAGATTTACGATCATCATGACACCGAAATGGATCGGATTCATTCCGACATGTTCTACAATCGGCAGTAAGATCGGACTTAAGATCAGAATCGCCGGGGTCGTATCCATGACCATACCAACAATCAGAAGTACCACGTTGATGACAATAAGCAGTACGATCTCATTTGAGAAATGTGTCATGATCCATGCACTGACATCCTGCGGTACCTGCATCAGCGTGAGCACACGCGAAAACGCGGTAGATGTTGCAAGAATAAATAAGATCGGCGCATAGGTTTTCATCGCCTCCACCATAATGCCCCAGATCTGTTTTACTTTAATAGATCTGTAAATGAACAGACTGACAAACAGGGAATAAAATACGGAGATGACAGCCGCCTCCGTCGGGGATGCCACACCGGAATAAATACAGCCAAGCACGATCACGGGGCTTAAGAGCGCCCAGATACTCTCTTTTAAAATGTTAAAGAATCCTTTTGCTTTGAGCTGATCCATTTTCGCCTGGATCTTCTCTCTGTCCTCACCGTGACGGCGGCAGTAATAATATGCGTAAAAGATCAGCAGTGCACTGATCATCATGCCCGGTACGATACCTGCCAAAAACAGCTCACTGACTGATTCACCGGTCGCCATCGCATACATGATAAACGGGATACTCGGCGGGATGATAACGCCAAGACCGCCCGCCACCGCAACGATCGCCGTGGAAAAATCTTTTTCATAGCCAAGTTCGATCAAAAGCGGAATCGTCATACTTCCGACCGCAGCAACGGTCGCCGGTGCAGAACCTGAAATTGCTCCATAAAACAGACAGGTAATGATCACTGCACATGGTATTCCCGCTCTTTTGTTTCCAAGGAAATAAACAAATACATCAAATAATTTTTCTGAAATTTTACCGTGCGCCATAAGGATTCCCGCAAGCACGAACATCGGCACTGCAAGCAGCGGGAAACTGTCGATTCCTCCGACCATGGAACGGATGACATACCCTGCACTTGCCGTAAATGAAGCGTCAAATGCGCCCGGCAGCACAGCCACAATTCCAAGTGAAATAGAGATCGGAATTGCGATCACAAGACATATTGCAAAAATAATAAAAACAACAACTGCTGACATCTATTTCTCCTTTCTAACTGTAACACCTGATTTGTCCATATTTGCAGCATCCGCATGCTCCGGATTTTCAACGACTGCCTCCTCGATCACAGAGGCAATATCGCCCTCTTCTAACGGTTTCTTTTCTTTTCCAAGTAAAATGCGCCACTCACCAAACCAGCGCTGTACGATGCGGAACGCTGTTAAAATAAAACAGAAAAACGGGGCTGACTGCACATAATACATTGGCAGACCACACGCCGGGCTGACCTGTCCGCTCTCTATCGTTGCTTTTAAATATAGAAAGGAGAAAGGGATCAGATAGACAAAAAATACAAACTCTACCGTGAGATTCGTAATCTTAAAAATCGTTTTTCCACGTTTCGGAAACATTTTGATGAACTGATCAACTTTGATTGAAATGCATTTTCTGGTACAGAGACTTACACTTAAAAATGCAGACCATATAAACAGATATCTGGTGATCTCCTCCGACCACGAAAGCGATACTCCAAGAATATATCTGGAAAATACCTGACACCCCATAATTAACGTCATAGCCGTTAACATGAGAACCATCAGGATTTCTTCAAGACTTTCGTCTATGACATGAATAAACTTTTTCATGCAGCCTTTTCTCCTTCCCTCGTATAACTTTTTTGACATACAGATTCGCTCATTTATTATTATATCCTATCAGATTTCTCTGGTTTTTTTCAAATTTGATTTCCTGTGAATTAAAAAACCGGGTGTCAAAAGACACTTCATTTGACATCCGGTTTTTGTTACTTATGAGAATTGTCTCGATACGGGACATCCTTTTCAAAAATACGCTTATTACATACTCTCATGGATCAGATTTAAAACAGTATTTAAATCTGCTGCGTTCATCTGTCCCGGTGCAGATGCTTTTCCAACTGCGCCAAAGGTCAGTGCAGAACCGAATACTTCACCACACAGACGGCTGATCAGACCGGTTCCTGCCATAGACATAGTGATGATCGGTCTGTCTGCATATTCAGATACCATCTCTTCCGTTGCTGCAAGAAGTGTTAAGACATCTCTTTTGTTCTGCGGCATTACAGCGATCTTCGGGATATCAGCATCTAATTCCTGCATTTTGCGGAGACGTCCAACGATATCATCTTTGTCCGGTGTCTTGTCAAAATCATGGTTAGAAGCGACAACTGCCACACCCGCTTCATGTGCAGCTTCGATGATCTCTTTCACATAAGAATCACCTGTGAAAGCTTCCACGTCAACTAAGTCAACCAGTCCGGTTGCTGCTGCTTTTTTGTTTAACTCTACATAAACATCCGGCTCGATTGCTTTCTCGCCACCCTCTTTTGAGGTACGGAAAGTGAACAGGATCGGTGTATTACCAAGTGCCGGACGCAGATCTTTTAACACGTCCTCTACCTGAGCGAAATCGAACACGCCGTCAAACCAGTCAACACGCCACTCAACAACGTCCATCTTTACATCTGCAAAAGACTTTGCTGCTGCAAGGATCTCTTCTTTTGTTTTGCCAACGATCGGTACGCAGATTTTTGGTACGCCTTCACCGATTTTCACACCACGAACTTCTACATATGAACTCATTATTTTTCCTCCTGTTTTTACTTTAATAGATCTTCTCCTAATTATCTGCCTGTGCCTGCTCAACCATACTTGTGTAACGAAGGTTTACAAATAATCCCAGTACCACACCGATTGTTGTCAGCACGATATTCATAACCATAACCTGTGAAGGCTGCATTTTGGATGCTGCTGTCAGGATCGTGTAGTTACACAGAGAAGATGCGATCATAACCAGTGCAGTTACCGTTCCTTTGATTTTCGGGAAAAGCATGTTGCAGACTGATGTAGCGATCTGAAGTAATCCGCCTGCGCCTGCCCAGCCGATTAAGAATGCACCTGCGATCATAAGAGGCTGGCTCTTTCCGACTAATACAACAACCAGAGTAGCCAGACAAATTACCGGGTAAATCAGAATAAATCTGACGTCTTTAATTTTTCTTGTCAGTAATGCAGTTACGATCAAAGCAAGCATGGTTCCTGCGGAATAGTAAGTCTGCATAATGGAAGGATCTGTCCAGCCCACATTTTCTTTTGCAAAGTTCTGTGCGCAGTTTAACCAGAGCTGGAATGTACCGGTACAGGTGAATCCGATCAGGATCATCGCAACAGACTCGATGGAAAAATGTGTATGTTTTAAGCTGGCGATCAGTCCTTCTTTTTCTCCCGCTGCCTTCTGATCCGCATCCGGAAGAGGGAAAAGCATTACCAGTACTAATAATACAATATAAATGATACCACATCCAAAGAATAATGTGTTATAAGATGTAAGACCTGCTGCTGTTGTTGCTACGGTTGCGCCAAGTACGAACGGCAGGATCATCTGTGCGATTGCAATGAAAAATTTAATTCCCATCGTTGCAACACCCGGTGCTTTATAAATGATCTCACCTACAGCCGGGTAAATTCCGGTATCAAGGAAAGAGTTGGCAATACCACCAACGATTGCGCAGATATATGCAATCTGATATCCGCCATTTGTTCCTGCATTAAATGCAAGCGCAAGTCCGATTAAGTATATCGCATAAGAACCGCTTCCGATTGCAGTGGAGATACGGCGGCCTAACTTATCAGAAAGAGGACCTGCAAATGGAAGTGCGATCAGTCTGCCCAGTCCAAGTGCCGCAGAAATGGCTGTAATTGCCATAGCCTCTACACCCCAGGATGCTGCAAGTGCTTCCTTGATCACTGCCTGTCCTAAAATAGAACATCCGACACCATGGATAAAATAATTTAAATAAAGAATCAGTGCGCTCGGTAAATATTTTTTGTTCATTGATTTTCTCCTCAATTTGGTTTGTGATGCAGCGGCATTTTTTCATACCGCCGCATGGGGTTGTGATTGGGGGGGTATTTTATTCGTATTTGATGTTTAATACTTCTTTCATGTGCTCGATCGGCATATCTTTTCCAGTCCAGAGTTTGAATGCTGCTGCACCCTGAAATAACATCATGCCAAGACCGTTCATTGTCTTACATCCAACTTCTTTTGCCATAGAACGCATCTTTGTCTCAAGCGGAGAGTAAGGAACGTCTACAACGATCAGTTCCGGACGGAAGAAAGATTTGTCAGGAACAACGGACATTCCCTCTAATGGTTTCATACCAACACCTGTTCCGTTTACGAAGATGTAGGAATCTGCCATCTCTTCTCTTAATTTCTCTTTGTCGTCTAAATCATAAAGAGTTGCTTTGCAGTTTGTTCTCTCGTTGATCTTTTTCACAGTTGCCTCTGCGTTCTCCCAGAATTTATCATGAATATTGAAGATAGAAATCTCTTTTACTCCGTCTAATGCAGCCTGGATCTCGATTGCTGTTGCAGCTCCGCCGGCACCTGCGATGGTCATTTTCTTTCCGATCACGTCGATGTCGTTGTCTTTTAAGGACTGCATAAATCCGATACCGTCTGTGATATGTCCTGTTAATACACCATTCTCATTTACAATCGTATTAACAGCTCCGCAAAGCTCTGCAGCCGGTGATAATTTATCAAGGTACTGGCCAACAACTGTTTTGTTTGGCATGGATACATTAGATCCAACCATCTTTAATGCACGAAGACCTTTGATCGCATCTTCTAATGTGCTGTTGTCAACCTCGAATGCAAGGTAAGCATAGTCAAGTCCTAAATATGCAAATGCCTCATTGTGCATTGCCGGTGAACTGGAATGTCTGATTGGGTAAGCCATTAATCCGATAAGCTCTGTGTGACCTGTGATTCTCTCTGCCATAGTAGTGTTCTCCTTTTTTCTTTTTGCATGATTTTCTTATTAGTTTCATGTTTTTAACATTACCTGCCCGCTTTGTTAAAAACTTAACAACCTCTGATATATTTATTATACAACGCTTTTTTTAATACATCCAATGCTAATTTCATGCTTTTTTAGTAGCTCTAATGTATTAATTATGATATAATCTGTACAAAAACAAAGTTTTTATTTTATAATCCATAGATATTATCTATCATTTATAAGGAGATCTATACATGACACTCAATCAGTTGGGTTATTTTTACCAGGCAGCCGTCCTTCAGCACTTCAATCAGGCGGCAGAAAAAATAAACATTTCCGAGCCAAGTTTAAGCCGTTCCATCACCGCTTTAGAAAATGAGCTCGGCGTCACACTTTTCGAAAAACGCGGGCGCAATGTGACACTCACAAAAGCCGGTGAGATTTTTTTAGAGCATGTCACACAGATTTTAGACGATGTGACACGTGCCTCCAATAAAATGCAGCAGATTGCAACCAACGGCGGACATATCGATATTGCTTATGTTTCCCCGCTTGCACGTGAATTTATTCCGAATACTGTCCGCTCATTTCTTTCCTTAGAGCAGAATAAAAATATTACATTTCACTTTTTTCAGGATATCACTTCCATGAATATAGAAGGTTTAAAGAAAGGTTCTTATGATCTGATCTTTGGTTCTTACTCTGCAAATGAACCAAATATTGAGTTTATTCCTATTATAAAGCAGGACCTTGTAGCGATCCTTCCTATCGGACATCCTCTCTGTAAAAAAGATGAGATTGAGGCCGGAGATTTTCAAAAATACCCGGTTCTTGGATATGCAAGGCATTCCGGTCTCGGAAAATATACGCGTAATTTTTTTAAGGAGCATGGTGTGCTCCCGAATTTTATCTGCGAATCGCCGGATGAAAACGGAATTGCATCGCTCGTGGCGAAAGACTTTGGGATAGCCCTTGTCGCAGACGTGGATACGATCCACAGGGATGACATCTGCATCCGTCCGCTGATCTCGCAGGAAACATTTTCACATACTGTGTATATGGGATATATGCGCGGGAAATATCAGCTGCCGGCGGTACAAAGGTTTATCCAGTTTGTGCGGAGGATGTATCATTGATGGGATGGCGGTCAGCCTGCGCAAAACTCTTTTCAGGCTGTGAATGTTGTGAGACTCGCTACTCTGTCTCCTGCATAACGAACTGGATGAAGGATTTTGCGACCGGGGAGAGATAGCGTTTTTTCATGGTGGCGAGGTAGACATGGCGCTCGTACTCCGGGTTTGTGATGGTCAGGGTTTTGACGTCAAGTGTTTTTAAGATTGGAATATCCGGCATGACTGCAATGCCAAATCCCTGAGCGACGAGTCCTGCCATACTGCCATCTTCTTCTATTTCAAATGCGATCTTTGGGAATACACTGATCTGTTCATACATCTGATCGACAACCGGGCGCAGTCCGCTTCCCTTCTGAAAATAGATCTGTGGATAATCCACCGTATCTTTTAAATCCACGCTGTCGTACATGGCAAGCGGGTGATCTTTTGGCACGGCAAGCACCAACTTCTGATCGCCGATCTGCCGGAAATCAATGTCCGGCTCCCCATCCTGATAGGAGGAAAACACCATATCATACTGGTCGTTTTTGAGCCCCTCTATGATATCTCCGGTCTTTCCAACAATAAAATGAAAGTCAATATGATAATCCGGATAGGCATCTAAGAATCTCCGCACCATCTTCGGCACAAACGTGCTTCCAAGGGTATAGATGTAAGCGAGATGTATCATACCTTCTTTGCTTCCATTTAACTCTTTCGTCCGCTGCACGCCCTCCTCTAATACTTTTAAAGATTCCTCCACATATGGAAGGAAAATTTTTCCATATCGTGTCAGAACCACATTTCTGCCTTTTTTTTCAAATAACCTTGTCCCCAGTTCCTGCTCTAACTGCGCGATCGCATGGCTTAAAGACGGCTGCGTGATCGATAAGATCTGCGCCGCTCTCGTATAATGTTCTTCCTTCGCCAACGTTCTAAAATACTGTAACTGACTTAAATTCATGAATCCATCTCCCGGTTTCTTCCGAATATGCATGTGCCTGCTGCGCACAACATCATATTATAAGGATAGCAATCTTACCAATCAGAATCAATAGAGAAATTCTATCATTTTGTCCAAAAAAACGAATTAGATTTTTTCCCTGTTTCAGGGTACATTAAATACAGAAAGAGCACACAGACTTTTTCATTGTTAAAAAAGTAACTATCTAAAACATAATTATCTGCCCGCCCAAAACTGCACGACTACCGCGCCATGTTTTCTGACATTCCAAAAGCTATGCTGCAGTTTTCATTATCCAACAATCTCAGCCACACACAATTTATTCATTTAAATGCAAAGGAGATTTTATCATGAAAAACAAATATCCTCATATTTTTGAGCCAATGACCATCCGTCGTATGACCGTAAAAAACAGAATCGTTATGACACCAATGGGAACAAACTATGGTGAGCAGAACGGTGAAATGAGTTTTCTTCATATTAATTATTATGAGCAGCGTGCAAAGGGCGGCACAGGCCTTCTGATTGTCGAGAACGCAAGCGTTGATTCCCCACAGGGTTCTAACGGTACGACACAGCTCCGCATCGACTTAGACAACTATATTCCGCGTCTGTTCAAATTATGCGAAAACGTACACAAACACGGTGCATGTATCGCAATCCAGTTAAACCATGCAGGTGCATCCGCAATGTCTTCCCGTATCGGAATGCAGCCGGTTTCCGCTTCTGATGTTCCTTCCAAGGCAGGCGGAGAAATCCCTCGTCCATTAGAGAAAGATGAGATGATGCACATCGTTAAAAAATACGGTGAGGCTGCAAAGCGTGCCCAGATCTGTGGATTTGACGCCGTAGAGATCCATGCAGGACATTCCTACTTAATCAGCCAGTTCCTCTCTCCTACCACCAACAAGAGAACAGATGAATTTGGCGGTTCTGCAGAAAACCGTGCAAGATTTGCAAAATTAGTCATCGAGGAAGTTCGTAAACAGGTTGGACCTTTCTTCCCGATCTTCGTCCGTATCAGTGCTGACGAAATGGTAGAGGGTGGAAATACCTTAGAGGATACTTTAGAGTATTTACAGTACTTCGAGAAAGAAGTCGATGTATTTGACGTTTCCTGTGGTCTGAATGGTTCTATCCAATACCAGATCGATGCAAACTATTTACCGGACGGCTGGCGTTCTTACATGGCAAAAGCTGTAAAAGAAAAATACGGCAAACCATGTATGACTGTTGGTAATATCCGTGACCCGAAAGTTGCTGAAGATATCTTAGCAAAAGGCGACGCTGACTTTATCGGAATGGGACGTGGACTGATCGCTGATCCGGAATGGGTCAACAAAGTTGAGTTCGGAAAAGAATGTGATATCCGCAAATGTATTTCCTGTAACATCGGATGTGCAGGACACCGTATCGGTTTAAACCAGCCGATCCGTTGTACCGTAAACCCGGCTGTCAACTCCGGCGAAGATTACATGAAACATAAGATCAACAAACCTTGCAACGTTGTAGTCATCGGTGGCGGTACTGCAGGTTTAGAGGCAGCCTGCACTGCAGCAGAAGTCGGATGTACCACCTTCTTAATTGAGAAAAAAGCTGAGCTTGGCGGACTTGCTTCCGTGATTTCCAAGATCCCGGATAAGAAACGTTTAGCTGACTTCCCGAACTATATGATCCACCGTGCAAGCAAGCTTCACAACTTATTCATCTTCAAGAATACAAGCACTACACCGGAATTAGTAAAGAGCTTAAACCCGGATATCATCGTAAATGCAACCGGTTCTGTTCCTACTTTACCACCGATCACCGGTCTGCATGATCTTGTCGACAAAGATGACAGCAATGTTGCTACCGTATTAAAGATGATCGACCGCATCAACGAGTATCCTGAAAAAATGGATGGTCAGAAAGTTGCAATCATCGGTGGTGGTGCCGTAGGTCTCGACGTGATGGAATTCTTTACCGAGCGCGGTTCTGACGTAACCATGGTAGAGATGCTTCCAATGATCGGAAACGGTCTTGATCCGGTTACAAAATGTGATACAAATGCCAAAATGGCAAAATACAACGTAAAACAGATGACCAACACTGCTCTGCAGGAAGTTCAGAACGATCGTTTCATCGTAAAGAATCCTCAGGGTGAGATCGAAGAAATTCCATTTGATTATGGTTTCATCTGCCTCGGAATGAGAGCAAACAACCCTGTATTAGACCAGTTAGAGGAAGCTTTCGCAGATACTAACGTAGAAATCATAAATATCGGTGACAGCAAACGTGCAAGAAGAATCATTGAGGGTACTGAAGAGGGACGTAATATCTTAAACGTACTTGCAAAACATGATTATCTGTAAGATATGATAAGACTGCCGATCGAAGCAAGTGTAAATCACGATCATATGTTGATTTTTCACATGATATGATTACAGAATGGGCGTAACTTTCTTCTTTCCTATTTGTTTCACCCATAAATGCTGAATTTTCCCCTTCAAAATAATTAAAATGGGTGTATACCACTCATAATGAAGAGAATAGCCCGGGATTTCCAAAAATCCTGGGCTATTTACACATGAAACATATTTTTTTCATCCAATATGTTTCATTTTTCTCTAATTATACCCTGAAAACGGGCAAAACCAATCTGCATGATCCATTTTTCGCCCAACCAGACTTCCCATTCCTGGTTAAGGCGTTTCTTCGTACCATCCACCGATATATCCTAGCTGAAGAATAATTTCTTCACATCCTCAACCGGCATATCCTGTCCGGTGTAAAGTTTGAATGCGGCAACTCCCTGCCATAACAACATTCCCTTTCCTCCGACACAGGTACATCCTGCTTCTTTTGCCTCGCGAAGGAGTTTTGTCTCTTCCGGATTGTATACTGCATCTGCAACGACAAGTCCCGGACGGAATGCAGACAGGTCCTTTACAACACTCTGGTCATCCATCGGCTTCATTCCAACGATCGTGGCATTGGCAAAGATATCACTTGACTGGATCTCTTCTGTCATCTTTGCAGTATCTGCAATGTCATATACATTGACCACACACTCCGGCACTGCCTTTTTGATCTTCTCTGCCGTCTGTAAGGTTCTCTCAAAGAATGCATCCTTGATATTGAAAATAGAGATTTCTCTCGCACCGTCTAAGGCACACTGTACCTGAATGGCTGTCGCAGCACCACCGCCTCCGGCTACTGTGATCTTTTTGCCTTTGATCTCAATGCCATGATCTCTTAAGTTATGTACGAATCCCTCGCCGTCTGTGATGTGACCGGTCAGTTTTCCGTTATCATTGACGATTGTATTGACAGCACCGATGATCTGCGCTGCCGGTGAAAGCTCATCCATGTATTTTGCAGCCTCAACCTTATCCGGCATGGTAACATTGCAGCCACGCATGTTGAAAGTCTTCATTGCAGCGATCGCATCTTTTACCTTGTCCTCTTTTATATCAAAAGCCACATAAGCATAGTCTAATCCCAGCTTCTCAAAGCTGTAATTGTACATCGCCGGTGATCCTGAATGACCGACCGGTGAACCGATCAATGCTAAAAGTCCTGTGTGGCCTGAAATGCGCTTTTCCATGATTTAATCCTCCTGTTTTGTATACTTTTTGGTATATAATACCTTTTGCTGCCTTATTTTAGTAACATGATAGCTTCTTTTTCGGAGAATGGCAAGTACTTTTTTTATTTAAAGCGTTAAAGCATCCTGAAAAATACAATTTGACAGAACCGGTTGTATTTCTTAAAATAATTTGTGTGTTTTTTCACCCAATAAATGATGGTTTGTTTATGAAATAAATTGCCCACCCAAATGGTGTGTTGTAGGTCTGTGAGCGACATCTTGCGCAAAGCCGGAGTTAATTTGGGTTCCGTTGTACGAAAATAAGAAAAGCTAGGTCTGCCTGATTTAGGTTATGGCGGAGTGACGTGACCGGCGTTCAACGAGCCATCCTTGGCTCGTGAAGCCTTGTTCTGCCATCCGTGGCAGAACATCACTGTGTAACTACAGGCAGACCAAGTTTTTCTAATTTTCTCCCAAAGTCACAAAATTAGCTTCGGCTTTGTGCAAGATGCCAGCCTCCAGGTTGTGAACACCATTTGGGTGGGCGGTTCATCTCAAAATTGGGGGCGTAAGTGCAAATTTTTGATATTCACATTATGCCTATAATCTGCTTATGATCCTAATGTACTGTATCATTGATATTCAGCCTGATGACTTGTCTGAAGTTTCATCTGCTATGTCGCATTACATTAATCATTTCGTAAATTACCAGACTAATAATGCAGATTATTAGTCCAAGTATGTATGGTTAAAAGCATAGATATAACAGATTGCGTCGAGGTTTTTCGACATTTTTAAAATGAACGTCACAAAAATTTACGCACCCCCAAGGTTGTAAAATGAGTTCCCCGGCGAAGGGTGGTTCACAACCTTGCGGCTGGCAAATTGCATCAAGCCGAGACCTGTTTTGTGACTTTGGGAGAAAATTAGGCAATCTTAGTCTGCCTGTCCGTAACACAGTGTTGTGCTGCCATGGACGGCAGCACAAGTCTTAATGTGCCCGGATGGCACATTTAAGACACACACGTCACTCTGCCACAATCTGAACCAGGCAGCCTTAGATTGTCTTATTTTCGGACAACGGAAACAAAACATTCCCGGCTTGATGCAATTTGCCAATCGTAAACCCCCCGGAACCACCCTACACAGGGAAACTCATGTCACCCACAAACCAATATTTGCCGGGCAGCGCATTCATATATACTTGTCAGAAAACACATCAATTTTTCTTAAATGGAGGATAAAAATGAACAGTATCATAAGACCTATGACACCTAAAGACAAAAACAGTGTTCTTGAAATGATGCGTGTATTTTACGCATCCCCGGCGGTTTTTACTAACGGATCCGATGATATTTTCCGCACCGATATTGAAAACTGCATCAATGACAATCCATATCTGGAAGGCTATATTTTTGAGGTTTCCGGCGAGATCCAGGGCTATGGCATGATCGCAAAAAGCTTTTCCACAGAATTTGGCAGGCCATGCATGTGGATCGAGGACATTTATATCAAGGAATCCTGCCGTGGGGCCGGCATCGGAAGCAAATTTATCGACTATATCGGGGAAAAATACCCGGACGCCATCCTGCGGCTGGAGGTGGAAGAAGAAAATGAACGGGCCGTCAATGTATATAAGAAAAATGGATTTTCATTTCTGCCTTATCTGGAAATGAAAAAATAGGCTCTGTTCCTAGGTTTCTCTGAAATAATTAAATTGTTACAAGACATTAATAACAAACTTAAATAATACAATTTATATACATATGATTGTGGAATGCTCCGCGAACATCCCAAAAATATGTATAAGAGGGTGAAAACACAGAATTTCCGTGTTTTCACCCTCTTATTTATTACTCTAACATCCCATCTTTCAATACATTATGATCACGCAGCACTTTCTCAACCACAGTTCCCTTTACAAGGCGGATCAGAGGTTTCTTCAATGCGTTAAGCGGACCAGGCAGCTGGATTTCTAACGGAGATTTGCCATCCATGAGTTTGACTGTGCTGTCTAAAAGTTCACGGATATCGTAAACACTTCCCCATACCTCAGGCACGCCACGGTCTACACCAAGCAGTCCGTATACAGCCTCCATTGCGGTTCTGACGGAGTACTCTGTGGTAAATACGGTATCTCTCGGTGTCTCTGCAAACTGACCTAAGAATGCAAAGTTTACACAGCCATCCGGGATGACATCCGGGCGGTCACCTTTGGTTCTTGGCATAAAGAATGCTGTGATGTACGGCATCATCGTCGGTACGCAGACTGCACTGTGTTCTGCAAGCTCCTCGATCTGGTCGGTCGGTACACCAAGATGATACAGCCACTCTTCCGTGATCTCCTTACCGGTACATTCTTTCATTGGTTTCTTTATAAAATCACCCGGTACATCGGTAAACAGTCCATATACCCATACACAGACCTTATCTTTATCCTGCTCCTTGAACTGTCCCTGTCTGTTGATCGTCCAGCTTAACAGCCAGCTGGAATCCTTGCAGCTTACGATACCGCCGGTTACAACTTTTCCGCTCTTTGGATCTCTCTTACAAATATTTGTGATGTATGGAATGATCTTATCGTCCAGTGTGGTTACCGTTGCAGACTCCCAGTTTGTCTTTGCAACATCAGAGCAGAACTTCTCCGGACGTCCAAAGGACGGATCCTGTTTTGCAATGTTTTTCCATAAATTCCAGCAGCCGCTGTTGCGTACTTCCGCATCTCCGTTTGGAGCATGGTTCTGATCACCGTAAATTGTGCCTTCGGTACAGCTTCCGTTTGTCACAAATACAAGGTCATTCTCTGTCAGGACGATACCGCTCTCAACACCTTTTACCTTGCACTCGATCGCGGTTGCCACTTTTTTGCCATCTTTGATATCAAAGATCACATTGGTGACTTCTGTATTAAACTGGAAATCAACCCCTGCTGCCTCCAGATATTTCTGCATTGGCAGGATCAGTGATTCATACTGATTGTATTTGGTAAATTTCAGTGCACTGAAATCCGGCAGGCCTGCGATATGATGGATGAATCTCTGGAAATAAAGTTTCATCTCCAATGCGCTGTGCCAGTTTTCAAATGCAAACATGGTTCTCCAGTACAGCCAGAAGGTAGAATCAAATACTTCGTCGTCAAAGACATCCTCGATCGTCTTGTCATACAGATCCTCGTCTTTGGTCATGAAAAGTTTCATGATCTCCATGCAGCCTTTCTGGCTTAAGTTGAATCTGCCGTCCGTATGTGCATCTTCGCCGCGGTTTTCGGTTGCACGGCATAAAGAGTAGTTCGGATCTTCTTTGTTCAGCCAGTAGTATTCGTCGAGTACGGAAACGCCCGGTGTCTCAATGGAAGGGATACTGCGGAAGAGATCCCACAGACATTCAAAATGGTTCTCCATCTCACGGCCGCCGCGCATCACATAGCCTCTGGACGGATCAAAGATACCATCACATGCACCGCCTGCGATATCCATTGCCTCTAAAATATGGATATGATCGCCCGGCATCTGTCCGTCACGAACCAGAAAACATGCTGCTGCTAAAGATGCAAGACCACTTCCTACGATGTATGCGCTTTTCTCATCGACACCTTCCGGTTTTTTCGGATGTGCAAATGCCTCGTAGTTACCGTTAGTATAATAAATACCTTTGCTGTTTTTCTCGTATTTTCCACGCTCTGTATTGCGGTATGGTGTTCCACTCTCTGCCTGCTGTTTTTCGGCGATTTTCTTTGCCTTTGCCTGTTTGTGGCTGTTGCTTGCCGCAACTGCTGCCACACCGGCTCCTGCTGCAATCAAAGATGCTAACGCGATGGTTTTATTTTTATTTGACATAATAAGAATCTCCTTTCTAACTGCTTTTATTATCTTCGTTCTGTGGTCATCTTATTACTTCCCGGATAAAAATCCAATATACAAAACAGGCGGAATGACAATATTTTTATCATTCCGCCTGTTTTGATAAATAATCGGCTCTGCATTTACAAATCCGGTACAGCGTACCTAAATTAACCGGACGACGTTGCTGACTGTCATCCGAAACATAAATCACCCTTCATCTAAAAAATTTCCAATCGAATTACTGATATTTCCGTGCAGTGTCAGACTCATTTTTTTGACGATCGTGCTATAGTCTTCCTGCATACCGTCTTTGATCCAGTCTAACATCACACCGACAAAACCATACTTGTAAAAATCTGCAATAAAACGTTTATCTTCCTCCGGGAGACCGGTTCCTTCCGCCTTCTCATTTACCACACCCTCGATCAGTTCAAACGTCAGCTTATAAAGATAACTTTCAATCTGTTCCTTGCTGACCGAACGGTATACATTCATGATAAACGGTTTATTTTCCAGCACTGCCTTAAAAATCTGCTCTAACCCTTCCTGCCAGGAATTGTAGGTTCGTTTTCCCTGCAGTGCCCGCTTTCCGTCCTCCACGCATGCCCATTCAACCAGATCATAGATATCTTTAAAATGGTAATAAAATGCCATACGGCTGATTCCACAGTCCGTGGTCAGATCCTGGATCGTAATTTTATCTAATGGTTTCTGTAAAAGTAATTTTTTTAAGGATGCCTCTAATGCTCTTTTGGTTGTATTACTCATACGGACACTCCTTTTCCTTCGTATTTATAATAAATCACAAGTTGTTTAACTATTTTCCCTCGTTTCATACATCTGAAAATACTTGTCTGAATTTTAGCATACCGCTGCTATTCTGTCATTAAAAAGCCTCTATTTTAATGATATTTGTAATTATTGCACAAAAAATCCACCATTTTGGGGAAATGGTGGATTTAAAAAGGGGGAGAATTTATGAAAAAAAGTTTTATCACTCGTTCGTGATATTAATAATATATCCGCAATTTGTGAAATCCCGTTGTACATTTTTTGAATTCTATTTGAAGAATCTGTAACAATTTGTTCACACAACTGCTCTCACATTCTATTTTCCAAGACGGATCACATTCCAGGATGCTTTCTTTAACACGCTTGTGACAACACCGTCATCAAGTTTACTTCTGTCATCTGCGTTAACCGGATATACATTCTGTTCGGTCAGCGTGTTGGCTGCTTTTAAGTCATCGTTTTCCATCACGATATGCTCTTTGATCCGGTATCCCGCAAAGCTGCGCACATCGGTGGTAAGCTCTACATCCTCTTCCAGGTTACGGTTTACTGCAAAGATCGTGACTTCGTCTTTTTCTTCGTTATAGACAGCCACAGATTCCACGTCCGTGATCTCATCATGTTTTGCCGTTGCATGTCTGGAGCTTGAGATTACCGGCTGCAATGCGATGCCCCTGCCGTATTTGGATGCATGCATGAACGGATAAAAGATCGTCTGTTTCCATGCTCCGCCTGCCGCATCTGTCATGATCGGTGCGATTACATTGACAAGCTGTGCCAGACATGCCATCTTGACACGGTCTGCATGTTTCATCAGTGTGATCAGCATCAGTCCGACTAACAGGGAATCCTCAAAGTTATAGATATCCTCTAACATCGGAGGTGCCACCTGCCATGGATGGTTCTCGGTAATATCCTCATCCGCAGCGTTTGAGTGAAACCATACATTCCATTCATCAAAACTTAAATTCATGACTTTCTTGCTGCGTTTTTTCGCTTTGACATAATCACAGGTCGCAATGACTGTGCGGATAAACGTATCCATATCATCGGACTGTGCAAGGAAATCATTGCTGTCATTGTCGCGGTTGCCATAATACTGATGCATGGAGATATAGTCGACATAATCATAAGTATGGCTCAATGTGACAGCCTCCCAGTCCGGGAACGTAGGCATATCCAGGTTGGAGCTTCCGCAGGATACCAGCTCGATGTCCGGATCGATCAGGCGCATTGCCTTTGCGGTCTCCTCCGCAAGTCTTCCGTACTCTTCCATTGTCTTGTGTCCGATCTGCCATGGTCCGTCCATCTCATTTCCAAGGCACCAGACTTTGATCTTATGTGGATCTTTCACACCATGTCTGATACGCAGGTCACTGTATTTCGTTCCCGAAGGATGATTGCAGTACTCTAAAAGATTGCAGGCATCTGCAATGCCGCGGGTTCCAAGGTTCACTGCCATCATGACATCAGAATTGACTTTCTTTGCCCATTTGGAAAATTCGTTTAAACCGATTTCATTTTTCTCTAAACTTCTCCATGCAAGTTCCAGACGGTGCGGGCGCTCCTCAACCGGCCCCACAGAATCCTCCCAGAAAAAGTTTGACACAAAGTTGCCGCCCGGATAGCGGATGATCGGCACATCCAGCTCCTTTACCAGCTCCATCACATCTTTGCGGAATCCATCCTCGTCTGCAGACGGATGTCCCGGCTGGTAAATTCCTTCGTATACCGCTCTTCCAAGGTGTTCGATAAAAGAACCGTAAATCCTTTTGTCGATCGGAGCGATCTGAAATTCTTTATCCAGTACCATTTTTGCTTTTCTACTCATGTATATTTCCTCCTGTCACTTAAAATCTTACTCTTTTACCGCACCTGCTGTCATACCTTCAATAAAGTATTTCTGGAAGCAGATAAATAATACAAAGATCGGTATGATAGAAAATACAGAACCGACAACCAACAGACTGTAGTTATCACCATACGGGTTGATCAGTGTATTAAGACCAATGGTCAGTGTGTATTTGTCTGCAGAACGGATGACTAATAACGGCCACAGATAATTGTTCCATGCATTCATACCATTTAAGATCGCCATCGCTGAGAATGCCGGTTTCATGATCGGCACGATCAGTTTAAAGAAGATACCATACTCTGTTGCGCCGTCGATACGTCCTGCCTCGATCAGCGACTTTGGCAGTCCCAATAGATACTGCCGGAAGAAGAAGATCGTGGATGCATGTGCCAAAAACGGAAGTACTACTGATACATAGCTGTCCATCATGCCCCAGCTTGAAATCTGCTTGTACAGAGGGAGCATAATAACCTCAAACGGTACAGAGAGGATCAAAAGCACTATAATAAACAAGAAATTCTTTCCCTTAAAATCATAGGCCGCAAATCCATATGCAACGAATGCACTGATCGCCAGGGTCAGGATCACTGTGATGACTGTCAGGATCAGGCTGTTGCCAAACCATGTCCAGTAATCATGTTTTCCGGTGAACAGTAATTTGTAATTGTCCAGTGTCAGATGCGGGATATCCAGATTCAGGTTTAATCCGTACTGAAGCAGGAAGTTTCCCGGTTTAAAACTGGCTAATACCAACAGATAGATCGGCAGAACGGTAAGGATCGCAAGGATGGAAAAAAATATGATCATACCGATGGTTGCTGCCCTGTCTTTCTTTTTCTGGCTCATTCCAACAGATTCTGCTGCCATATTATCTCTCCTCCTTCTTAAATGTTCCGGTCAATGCAAGCTGGATGATATTAATGATCATAACAATGATAAGAAGTACTAAACCAACTGCACATGCATATCCCATTGCACGTTTTTCAATACCCTGACGATACAGATAGCCAACGATCGTAAGTCCGATATTCTGTGGGGAGTTATTACCTTTCCACAGCATGTAAGACTCAAGGAACATGGAAAGTCCTGCATAAATACTAATTGTTAATACATAGATCGTGGTCGGTTTTACAAGCGGTACTGAAATGCTCTTAAACTGCTGCCACTTTGTCGCTCCGTCGATGGAAGCCGCCTCGTAGAGATCCGTGGAGATATTCTGTAACCCTGCAAGGAAATAGAGGATATTGACACCGGTCCAGCGCCAGCACGCTACTAGGAGAAGTGCAAAGTATCCGGTCCATTCACCTTTCAGCCATTTGATGGAAGAATGTCCAAAGAAATTTAAAATCTGGTTTGCAAGTGCCGTATCCATCTCACCAAACATCAGACGGAAGATTGTACCTACAACGACAACAGATGTCAGTGCCGGGATAAAATAAACAGACTTGAAAAATCCCTTCGCCTTCATCAGTTTACTGTTTAACATACTTGCAAATAACATTGGAAACGGAATTAAAAGTACCAGTGTTCCCACCATGTATTTAAAACTGTTCCAGACTGCTTTTCTGAAATATGTATCAGAGAGTAATCTCTTATAGTTGTTCATTCCAACCCATTTATCTTTCAGGACGTCCTGAAAACTTAACAGTACACCATTTGCGATCGGGAATACCCAAAACAAAATGACTGTCAGAACAAATGGAAGAATAAACACATAAGGTGCTGCTTTTTGCGAATACAAAAACTTCTTCACTTTATTCATGCTGTAATGCCCCCTTTTCCCTCATAACAGGAAACGGGATGCAGGACATCTGCCCCACATCCCTGCCTGTTTAAACCTGTCTCTTATTCTCCAAATTCATTCTGAAGTGCAGACTGTGCCTCGTCTAACGCTTCTTTTACATCCATACCGGACTCGAAGATATTATTCAAAGTCTCTGTACAGAAGATATTGTTGATGGATGGCATCTTCTCATCTGTATAGCAGGTCAGTAATCCAATGCCGTCCTGAACATCTAATAATGCATCAAATGGTTTTGTGTTGAAGTACTGTACATACTGATTATCCGGGTTCTCTGTTACGGATTTGTCTGTCCATACTGCTGTGTTAACCGGGTCAAATCCTAATACGTTCCAAACTTCTACGTTTGCTGTGTCAGAAAGTTTGATGTAAGCGAATACTTCTGCTGCAAGGTCAGCATTCGGGCTGGATGCTACAACTGCTGTACCGGTACCACCACCACCGATGGTCTTTACTGCATCGTTGTCACCAAATACAGGAGGTGCTGCGATTGCAACTTTACCGGAAAGGTCTGTCATGTAGCTTAAGTAACGGCTGGTCTGCCAGAATGGCATGATTGCTGCTGCGACATCACCGCTGTTGTATAACGGATATGCTTCCTCGTTGTCAGGCTGTCCACCGGCGATAACGTCCATAGCACCTGCATCCTGCATATCTTTCATGGTCTGTAAACATTCAACCATGGTGTCATTGTTTACTGCAAGGCTTCCATCATCATTTAAGTAATCTCCGCCTTTCTGAGCGAGCATTAAGTTTAATGTCCACTGAGCAGTTGTCTCACATGCTGCAAATGTTTTTCCGGTTGCTTCTTTGTATTTTGCACCGGCTTCTTTGAAGTCATCCCAGGTCTTAATGGTTGTATAATCAATACCTGCTGCCTCTAATGCTTCTGTGTTGTAGAAAGCAACGGTCGTACCAACGTGTGTAGGGAATCCATAATAGTTACCATCTTTGGAGTAAAGCTGTAATCTGGACTCTACTACATTGTCAAGATATGGCTCTACTGCATCGTTCAATGGTTTTAATCCAATATCACCTGTCATGAATGCAGGGAATTTACCAAGCTCGATATCAACGACATCCGGAGCACCCTCTCCTGACTCTAATGCAAGTGATAATTTGTTGTGCATATCATCATATGCCATGTTGGATAAAACAAGTTTAACCTTCTTATCCGGATTTTCCTCATTCCATTTCTCAGCCATGTTAGTGTAGAAATCCTGATGGTTCTCGATGAATGTCCAGACCTCAAGTGTTGTGACATCATCACCCTCTACGTCCATCTCTCTTCTTCCTGCGCCGCTGTCTGCGCTCTCTGTACCGGATGCTGCTTCCCCCGCACCGGAACTGCTGTTTCCTGCTGTGGAATTACCGCCACATCCGGCAAGCATTCCAACTGTCATTGCTGCGCACATTAATGCTGCTAAAACCTTCTTCTTCATACATTTACCTCCCAAATGTTTTTCTTTATCAGATCGAAAGTATCTCCTGTTTTCAGATGATCTTCCGTGTGATACATGTTTTTCTGTCAGATCAGCTGTCTGATCCAGACTGCCATCTCCCCTGTTTTCCGGTTGCCCCAGTAACAGTAAGGAACTGCTTTTAACGTCACATTCTTTAACTCCGGCGGCTGTTCTTTGTATAACTCTTCTGCCGTCCAATGATCTTCCAAGATGCGTTTTCCTTTTGCTTCCACTGACATCACACCACCTAACAACTGTTCCTCCCAGTTTTCAGTCAGCGCTTCTTTTGTATCCACATATAAGGAACTTAAGTTTTCTCCATTGTCTGTCTCTTCGAGGCAGTATACCAATGGACCGCGCATGATACATGCTTTTCCTTCATCCGCTCTCACTTTCGGATTTGCATATACAAATCTTGCTTTCATGTCACAGGATATTTTGATCTCCTCAGATGCTGCAAGATCCGTTATCATAAGATAACCTTTTTTTATGAGCGGTGTTTCTATTCTCTGTACTCCGCGCCACACGGTAAATTCTTTTGTGTAGCCGGGAATCCGAAGTGCCAGTGTTCCTTTGGAAGCTTTTTCTGATTCCAGATGAACCGTTACCGTTCCATCCTTTAAGAAACTGCTTTCCATTATTACTTCTGTCTCTGTCTCTCCAATCAGAAGTTTTGTCTGACTGGATATGTATAAATTAATGTATAAACTATTTTCATCTGCTCCATAGATGTACTGTCCTAAAGAAGCAAGTGTTCTTGCAATATTCGGCGGACAGCACGCCACGCCAAACCATTTCTGTCTGACCGGCTTTACATGCTCCATGGATGTCCGTTCGATGCAGTTATCCGGCCATACCTCCAATGGATTGACATAGAAGAAACTCTTTCCATCCATCGCAATCCCTGCAAGCACTGTATTGTAAAGTGCCTTCTCCACAATGTCCGCATATTTTGCATCTTTTGTGATCTGCGCCATCCGGTTTCCAAACATCGCAAGTCCGATGGATGCGCAGGATTCGGAATAATTTCTGTCGTTCGGAAGATCATAGTCGGTTGTGAACCGCTCTAACAATCCCGATGAACCAATGCCGCCTGTGATGTACATCCTTTTCTCTGTCATGTTATTCCAGAGTGTCTTACAGGCATCTAATAATGTCTCATCCTGATATTCATATGCCAGATCTGCCATTGCGCTGTAGAGATATACGGCTCTTACCGCATGCCCCTCTGCTGTCTTCTGCTCTCTGACCGGCAGATGTGACTGAGAATACTCCGGTACATATCCGGCAAATTCAGGAAATATCTGCTGATATTTTTCTTTCTTTTCTTCCTGAAAGAAATAATTTTCTCCCACACCTCTTGTATCGATAAAATATTTCGCAAGGTCTAAATATCTTTTCTGTCCGGTTGCCCGGTACAATTTTACCAGAGCAAGTTCTACTTCCGGATGCCCCGGATAGCCATGACACTTTCCTTCCTCCGGTCCAAATGTCTCACAGATCAGATCTGCAAATCTTGAAACGATGTCGAGGAACTTTCTTTTTCCTGTTGCATTGTAATATGCAACCGCTGCCTCGATCATGTGCCCCGCTGTGTAAAGTTCGTGTCCTTCTTTCAGGTTCGTCCAGCGTCTGTCCGGTTCTTTGATCGTGAAGTAGGTATTTAAATATCCGTCTTCACACTGTGCCTTCCCGATCAGGTCGATCGTCTCATCAGCAAGTTTTTCCAACTTTTCATCTCTTCCGGATGAATCTAAGGTAAATGCAACTGCCTCTAACCACTTTGCAACATCGGTATCCTGAAAGACAGCTCCTTCAAAATCTCCCTCTGCCTCGCCTGCTGCGATCTTAAAGTTCTTGATACAGTGGCTCGGCGCCGCATCTTTTACATTGTCATTTAACGTGTTCCACTGGTAAGGAAGTATGACATCTTTTACTAAGCGGATGTATTTGTCCCAAAACGCATCTTTGATCTGGATCTGATGCAGCGGCACATCTGTCAGTTTTTCCTTCTCCATAACTTCCTCCCTCCTTTATGCTCCTGTCATGTGTTATGTTAAACGTTTAATTGAACTAAAATGTTCATTTTCCGTTTATTTACATTTCATTCACACTTTTTTGCTTTTTTCTGAAATGTTTTTTCTTTTCTTTGTCATTTTGATTGATTTCTGTTTCGTTCTTGTTTATATATACCATACTAATTGCTATAATTAAAGCCTGTTATTTTTCATTTATCTATATATATTCTTTTGTTTTTATGTTATTTTCTCATGTTTTCTGTTTCTTTCTAAGTTTTTGCTTTTTCGCACAACTTTATTATTTTTTAAATCGTTTAACCATGTGAATGTTGCACAAATAGTACATATTCTCCAAAAATAATGAACATAAATACTTCTTCTGTTCACAAATAAACTCATGGAGGGATTTTTAATTCATAGGACATAATTTCCTATAAATTAAAAATCCGCCTTCTGAGTCAGTTCAAAAGCCTGACATCAGAGGCGGTTCATCACGGTTTATTTTTATAATGTTTTGATCGACTGGCGGATCAGCTGCTTACATGGAACTTTATAGACCTGCGGTTCTGCCGTCTCGCCTGACTTTTTCTCCACCAGGCCGATCATAACCTCGGCAGCCCTGTAACCGATATCATGAAGTGGCAGCTCCGTCGTGGAGAGCGGCGGCTTATAATAGCTTGACAGTTCTCTGTTATCGTATCCCGCAACAGATATCTCCTGTGGTATCTTTATCCCCGACTCATCTGCCCAGTCATAACATCCGCCTGCCATAAGATCATTCATGCAGAATATTGCCGTCACCTGTTTTTTTAAAAGCACTTCTGCTCCGGTATGTCCGGATTCTCTTCCCCAGTCTCCATAGTAGATCAGTTCCGGATCATATAAAAGCCCCTCATCCCGCAATGCCTTCTGATATCCGATCAGACGTGCCTGCGCATGAAGGCTGTCTGCTTTTCCGGTGATCACTCCGATTTTTTTATGTCCCTGTGCGATCAGATAACGGATCATCTCGTATGCACCACGCTCGTCATCCACAACTACGGACGGGATGTTTTTACTCTCCGTATAACCATATGCCATCACGGCAGGAATACTTAAATTATCCGGGATACAGTGCATGATACGCTCATGTGCCGTCACATAAATGATACCGTCCACCTGCGTTGCGATCAGTTTTCTGATCTCCTCGTCCACCAGCCCATAATAATCTGTTCTGTGATAATAATAGTCATTATATTTTTTATACAATCTTAAATTGGTCAGAAGAATCTGGTATTTTACCTTTTCACAATATTCCGTAATACCGTCAATAATATCCGGAATACTAAAGATCGTCATATCCTCTGCAATGACGCCGATACTTCTGGTATTGCGTGCCTTAAGATTTTTTGCCACATAGTTTGGCATATAATTCATTTCTTTTGCAGTTTTTAACACAAGATTTCTTGTCGCTTCGCTTGCCCCCGGCTTTTTATTCAGGATATTCGAAACGGTAGCTACCGACACACCGCAGGCTTTTGCGATTTCTTTGATCGTCGCCATAACCTTACCTCCCGTACCACAAATCCCCTTTATTTAACAATATTTCCAGTGAAAAATCAATATCTTTCGATCAGGTATCGAATTTTTGCCCGGGTTATGCTACACTGGTATCTATGAAAATATTAATTTTATCCTGTAATACCGGCGAGGGACACAATGCCGCCGGAAAAGCGATCCGGGAAGCAGCCATCCGGTGCGGTCACACCGCCGACATGCTTGATATGTTCCTGCTCTCCGGGAAAAAAACTTCACATGCAGTAGGCGGTGCCTATGTGGAACTTGTCAAACATATGCCGCATGCCTTTGGTATGCTCTATAAGATCGGCATGGCAATTTCAAGCAATAAACACAAATCACCGGTCTACTATGCCAATGCACTGATGGCAAAAAAACTGGCTGCCTGTTTAAGCCAGCATGATTATGATATCATCGTGACACCGCATCTTTACCCGGCAGAAACAATGACATATATGAAGAAAAAAGGCATGTTAAAGATTCCTGCTGCCGCCATCGGCACGGATTACACCTGCATCCCATTTTGGGAGGAAACGGATCTTGATGCATATTTTCTTCCCCACGAGGACTGTGTCTCAGAATATGTACACCGCGGAATTCCGGCTGACAGGTTATACCCTTACGGCATTCCTGTCAGTGGCGCATTTTCTCCGGCAGAGGACCGCATCCTGGCAAAGATGCACGCGCGCAATGCCTTAAATCTTCCACAGGGTGTTCCGATCTGTCTGGTCATGAGCGGCAGTATGGGATTTGGAAAACTTGCCATATTCGCGGCAGAGCTTTCACTGCGTTTAAAATCCGGCGAGCATATGGTCATCATCTGCGGCAATAACAAACGTATTTATACCGTGCTGCAGAAACAGTTCCAAAATAACCCGCGCGTCCACATTTTAGGCTACACCAACCGGGTTGCAGACTATATGGATGCCTGTGATGTGATTTTCACCAAACCGGGCGGACTTACCTCCACCGAAGCGTTAGTAAAACGGATCCCGATCGTACACACGGCACCGATTCCCGGATGTGAGACTGCAAACCGCAATTTTTTTGTAAAAAGACATCTTTCCGTCTCCTCAAAATACATTGCCAAACAGATCACACTTGGAAAAAGACTGCTCTCTGACAACCAGGATACGCACGGAAAACGTTCTCTTCGCGAGGAAATGCTTCTGGCCCAGAAAGAAAACGGAAAACCAGACGCTGCCGTGCACATTATAAAAACACTGGAGAAACTATGACGTATTTTCTTTTTATCCTTCTTGGATTCGTTCTTGGCAGTACATTGTTTGCTTACTGGATTCCAAGATTATTTTTCAAAACCGACATCACAAAAGTTCCCCCCGACCACAATCCCGGCGTTGCAAATGCCTACATGCAGGCCGGCTTTTTTGCCGGAACTCTCTCCCTGCTCTGTGAACTTTTCAAAGGCGCTGTCCCGGTTTTTCTTGCAGACAGGATCTTAGACCGGGATTCCATGCTGTTTGCACTTGTCATGGCAGCTCCGGTATTCGGCCACGCTTTTCCGTTTTTCCAAAAAGAAAGAGGCGGCAAAGCGATTGCCGTCTCTTTCGGAGTTATGATTGGACTGTTTCCGGAAATCCATCCGTTATTCTGTCTGATCTTTTATTATATTTTATTCTCACTGGTACTCACACTGCGTCCGCATTCTTTCCGGTCTGTCATCACATACGGACTGTTTACGCTGACCGTGTTCCTGTTTGTCCCGGTAAATTCCATACGGCTTGGCTGCTGTATCATTTCAGCGATCGTGATCTACCGCCACGTTATCCGCTGCCACGATGAAGCTTTACAGGCACTTTTATTTGGGAAATATCCATTATTTCACAAATCCTGAATTTTACCAGCAGAGCACCTCATGACCGTCTTCCGTCACCAGTACCATAATCTCCCACTGTGCTGATGGAAGTCCGTCCTCAGTATAAACTTCCCAGTCATTTTTTGAGTCTACATAAATATCCACTTTTCCCATATTGACCATCGGTTCGATCGTAAAGATCATGCCTGGAACTAAGAGCATTTCCTGTCCGCGTTTGGTATTATAGCCAACCCACGGTTCCTCATGGAACTCAAGTCCGACGCCATGTCCACCGATCTCGCGCACTACCGTATAGCCGTTTGCAAACGCATGGTCATGCACAGCCTGACCCATATCGCCTAAAAATCCCCATGGTTTTACTTCTTTCAAACCAAGCTCCACGCACTCTTTGGTCACTTCAACAAGGCGCTTCTTCTCCGGACTTACATCCCCGATGCAGAACATTCTTGAAGAATCGGAAAAATATCCGTTTAAGATCGTGGATACATCCACATTGATGATGTCACCGGACTTTAAGATCACATCTTTTGACGGAAATCCATGACATACCTGATCATTGACGGAAGTACATACACTGTACGGATATCCCTCGTAGTTCAGCGGTGCCGGAATACCGCCCATCTCCGTTGTCATATCATAAACGATCTTATCGATCTCTGCTGTATTCATTCCCTCATGAATATGCTTCTCAATATAATCAAGCACTGCAATATTGATCTTGCAGCTCTCCCTGATGCCTGCGATCTGATCTGCATTCTTGATCAGATCATGTGTCGGAACGATGTGTCCCTGTGAAGCGATCATTGCGATGCGCTCATCAAATGCCTGATGGCATGCTTTATATTTTTTCCCGCTTCCGCACCAGCACGGATCATTTCTACCGATTTTTACTGACATAATTTCTGCACCACCTGATTGATCACACTTCCGTCTGCCTTTCCCTTTAACTCCGGCATTACGGCTTTCATGATCTGTCCTTTATTTTTACTTGCTGCCACATCGGCAAACTTCTCTGTAATATATGCTTCTACTTCCTCTGCTGACATCATCTGTGGTGCATATTCTGCAAAAATATCATATCTTGTCTGATATTCTGCCAAAAGATCCTCTCTGCTTGCAGGGCAGGTATCAATCTGCTCTTTTACTGATTTCATTTCTTTTAAAATTACTCTGTTCACCAGTTCTTCTTTGATGTCATCTCTGCATCCCTCATCAATCGCAGCTTTCTTTGCTGCGGAAACAAGTGTGGAGATTGCATCCTTGCGTACTTTATCTCTCGCCTTCATGGCTGCTATCATATCTTTTTGTAATGTTTCAAACTGCATAACGATCCTACCTTCCTGATTCTAATAATTCCCTCTGATTATAGCATATTTTCCATATAATTCATAAATTTTTTTCAATATCTATTGCTGCATTTTTATCATCAGTGTCCCTTACAGCACACGGCGCACCATTGTGATCGTACGGTAAGTCGCATTTCCATAACAGATGCCGCTCGACGGCGTTGATGCATGGACGATCCTGCCGCCTCCCATATAGATTGCCACATGTCCCGGATAACAGATAATGTCTCCCGGCTGTGCGTTCTCATAGCTGACAGCCTGTCCGCTTGACTGAAGCGCATAGGAACTTCTCGGAAGTGATACGCCAAAATGGCTGTATACAAGGGATACAAAACCGGAACAGTCCGTCCCCTCTGTCAGGCTGTTTCCGCCAAACACATACGGATTTCCCACAAAATTTGTCGCATAGGATACCACACTGCTGCCACTCACACCGGTAGAGTAGGATGGATTTAAACCGTTATTTGTCAGTCCTGTCGAACTGCTGCCGGAAGAACTGTTGTCGGAATCGTCCGTTGAAGCTGTATTATTGGAAGAGGAACTTCCCCCTGTACTGTCTGTTGTTCCGCTGTCCGTAGATGCCGTTGTGGCAGAATTACTGGTTTTTGTGCCTGCCTTCGCCGCTTTCTTTGCCTTCTCTTCTGCTTCTTTCCGGGCTTTTTCCTGACGCGCCTGTTCCTGTGCGATCACCTCGTTCTGTTTGCGGATCGTGGACGCGTACTGGCTTGCCAGTGTTTTTGCATTTGAAAGCTGTGAATCAAAATCTGCAATCTGTGCCTTCTTTTCATTAATAACCTGATTCAGGGAAGCCTCCTGCTGATCATAACTTTGTTTCAGCTCCTCCATATCCGCTAATTCCTGCTCTAACTGTGACTCTAAATCCGCCACCTGCTGTACGGTCTCCTGATAAGCCACTAAAAGCTCCCTGTCATAACTGTATACTTCCGATACATACTCCACACGATTTAAAAGGTCTGAGATATCTTCCGACTCCACAAGTGCATCCAGAAATGTGTCATCTCCGTTTTCGTACATGTACTGGATTCTTTTTTTCATATCTGCATACTGCTGCTGTTCTTTTTCCTGTGCTGCGGCGAGATCCGTCTTTGCCTGATCAATCTCGCCTTCCTTATTATCAATATCCGTTTTCAACAGTTCCATATCGGTCAAAAGCGACATCAGCTGTTCATCATACGCCGCCATCTGGCTTTTTACCTTGCTCTGCTCACTCTGTATATTATTGATCTGCTGGTTGATATTGTCTAAATTCTGCTGCGCCTCATTTTTCTTCTTCTTCGCATCTTTTATCACGGATGCATCTGCAGAGTAAAAACACGCAAATCCGATCACACCTGCCATCATCACTGCGATCATTCTTTTATGTTTTCTTGTATATTTTAATGCCTTTTCCCACTTCATCAAGCATTTCTCCTTCTGTCATTTATAAAAGAATAGGACATAATTTCCTACGAATCAAAAATAAGCACGGCAGGCTGCAGTGGGCAGAAGCCGTACTTATATATTTTATCACACTTTCACCTATGTTTGTTAGGATTTCCAGAAATTCACAAATACTTAATATTTTATCCGACCTGTTTTACGATCAAAACCTTTTCGCCCGCCAGAAGTACCTCACTTTTTCTGTGATTTGTCTCCATGATATTTTGTATGGTCGTATGATTTTCCTTGGCGATCGTCCAGAGATCATCTCCTGCCTTTGCGATATAGCCCACCAGCCCCGGCCTGTTCCTGAGCATCTCAAGATCCGGTTCCGACTCTGTGGCCTCCTCGATATTCTGTATGACTTCCTGCACAAAGGCAATCAGATCCAGCCGTACTGCCGCCCGGATCTCAACGTGTTCCTGATCAAGCATCACCGCTGAGAGCTGCTCTAAGGAAGCATCTAACTCCACTTTCGCCTGCGCTGACATTTCCGGAATCTCCACAAGCTGTGAAAACGGATAAATTTCCTGCACTGCTCCAACCGGCATATGGTCATCCGGTGTAATGTACAAAATATTGACCTCAACCGTTCCCTCCGCAAGAACACCATCTGGTTTTATTTCCTGACGTTCTAAGAGCACTTTTCCCTCACAGGAACAGATCTGAAGAACTTTTTCTTTATCTTCTTTTAATTCCATCTGTTCTGTCATTCTGCATTTTGCAGCATTTTTAACCAGAAGACGCTCCAGCGGGCATTCACGGAAGACTGGTTTTACCTCTTTCTGCAGTGAATACAGATCTGTTAAAAGTCTTATCTTTTCTTCCTTCCAGATACGGATGTGTGTATCTAATGCCAGCTCCATGACAAGGATCCTTTCTTCCCCGTCATAATCCGGTTTGACTTCCAGTTCCATTGTCAAAGGTACCATCTGCACCTGCCAGATACAGTCATCCTCCATAACACCGCACTCTGCCTGTGCATCCAGCGGGACTGTCGTTTCATACCAGGACAGATGCTCCCCTTCCTCCTCATCATTATACAGTATGGAAACCAGTATTTCCCCGGAAAGTCTGATATTTCCTTCCACAAGCCTGCTTTCAACATTGCGCAGCTGCATACTCTGCCAGAGTATTTCACGGATATTCGGTTTACTCGACGGCAGCACTGCCTCACTTTTCTGTCTGCAGATATCACGTCGCACCACAAGCAGCTTTAACGCTTCCTTCTCTACAATGTTCTGTTCATAGGAACTGCCATCTGAGAGTTCACAGGTCAGCTCCTCATCCACTTCTTTTTCTGACGATGCCGTCAAAACAATGACCGCGCGGACATTTAACTTCCGGGAATTGATCACTCCGATCGTAAGATCTTCCATATCCCCTGTGGCATGAACTGCATCATATTCGCTCAGACCATCCATGTTAAGCCGTTCCTGAAAAGGAATCTCACCGCGCAGACAGCTTATTTTTCCTTCCTGCTTATCGCTCCGGTAAAGCACCTTAAAAACCAGACTGCCCTTGATCCATGCAGCCCCCTCCATCGCTTTTACCTCATCAAAGCGCAGTTCCCCGCGTTCTTTTATGACTTTTACGATATCCTGTCTGTAATCCGGTACATTATAGTCATCATCCAGTGTGATCTGTGTGACTGCAGCTCCGTTTTTTTCACTTCTATGTAATTTTATTTTCTGAAATTCCAAAAAAAGTCCCCCATTCCGAATCTTTGTAACCATCTTATTCGGACATGGAGGATTTTATACCTGTTTAGCACAACTTCATGCGTATATCTCTTGTAATAATATCAGAATAACTGAATGATAATAACTGAGGTGGATTTTCTTCACGCTCATCATTTACCAGGATCGTGAATACGCTTGGGTAAGCATTCTGGATGACGCCTTCCTGGATGTCAACTTTATTGCGTCCTCGGTCAAGCTGAATCATTACTTTTTTCCCGCACTGCTGATGCACGGATGCCCGAACTTTTCTGATGTCTGCCTGTTGCATGTGTTCTACCTCCTTAATCCGGCATCTCGCGATCGTTTATCATCGTAATGATCGTTTCCACCGAATTTCTTTTCCGCTTTAGAATAGCACTGTGCTAAATTTTTGTCAAACATAATTAAATTATTTAAAAAAATTTTAAGAATATTTACTCAAAAATGATACTTTTGTCCTGGTTTTTTACCTGTATTACAATATAAGGACAGCTTGGACTCGCATTTGTAACTTCACCCTTTCTCGGTCCGATGAGTTCTGTATCAAATACCACTGCGTTTGTGGTCAGATAACAGTCCCTCACACAGATACTGTATCCTCCCGTCGCCTGCTCCCCATATCCCCGCACGATATACAGATCATCCTCCCTCTCATAGGTAAGTTTAAAATCCGCCGTTTTCTTTTCCTCGATCATTGTCTTTAACTCTTCCGGTGTCTCGGATTCCTCAACGATCGTATATGTAAGATCACTGACTTTTGTTTCATTTGTCTGCTCAATACTGCATCCGCTGATCAGTCCTGCCATCAGCAGACTGATCCCGCATATTTTTACCAGATACTTTCGAAACATGTTTCACTACACCTGCCCCCAGTTTTCGCTTCTATCTTAATATATGCCTCCCTGTCTTTAAATATGTCTTTTTTAGTTGTTTTTCCCATAGATACCCGATATAATGTGGGTATATAAAACTTGGGGGATCTCCCCGGAAAGGACGTACTATGTTACGCGCAATACTTGCATTGCTTTTTGCTATACTCTACCTGATCATCGGTATTCCTGTCCTTTTTGTTGAATGGATCATCGGAAAATTCAATCGTCAGGCTGCTGATATCAGCCAGCTCCGCATGGTGCAGTGGGCATTTCGTGTCATTCTGTTTATCTGTGGCACCAGACTTACCATTATCGGAGAAGAAAATGTTCCAAAAGACCAGCCTGTTCTCTATATTGGCAATCACAGGAGTTATTTCGATATCATCATCACCTACTCACGCTGTCCGCGCCTGACCGGTTATGTAGCAAAAGATTCCATGAAAAAGGTTCCTCTTTTATCTGTCTGGATGACCAGACTGCACTGTCTGTTCATCAATCGTTCGGATGTCAAAGAAGCGTTAAAAACGATCCTTGCAGGAATCGACAATATCAAAAACGGGATTTCGATGTGTATTTTCCCTGAGGGAACACGCAATAAGACAGAGGACCTGATGCTCCCATTCAAAGAGGGTAGTTTTAAAATGGCAGAAAAAACCGGATGTCTGATCGTACCTATGGCAATTTCCGGCTCCGCCGATATTTTAGAAGCACATTTTCCAAAGGTAAAACCGGTACATGTCATCGTAGAATACGGCAAACCAATCGACCCGAAATCTTTAGACAAAGATACACGCAAAAAACTCGGTTCGCACTGTCAGGGTGTGATCGCTGAAATGCTCGAGAAAAATAATCCGCAGATTTAAGATCTGGAACAAAGCGTCGCTTGCGACTCTTTCGCGCTCGAGCGGTGCTGTTTACAGCTAACTTCTACTCCGCGAGATGCGCATCCCGCCCGGAGGGCTTTTTAATTCATAGGACGTAATTTCCTATGAATTTAAAAAAATCCCCGGATCACCAATTCCGTGATCCGGGGATTTTCTTTTTTATTCATTTATAAGCTGTCATAGCTTCGTATTTTCACTACATTTTCTTACTTTGTAAGCTGTCCTACGACCTCCGGGAATCCCATAAAGTGGGATGCCTTTACCAGAACCGTGTCACCGCTTTTTACATAAGGCAGTAATTCTTCCATCAGTTCATCTTTTGTTTTGAAATAATGAACCTCCGTCTCCTTACTGCATTTTCCTACTGCCTGTGCCAGATTCTCTGATAATGCACCGGCTGCAAACAAAGCATCTATTCCTTTTCCTTCGAAATGTTCTCCGACCATGGCATGCAGTTCCTGCTCATTTTCGCCAAGTTCTCCCATATCTCCAAGCACTGCGATTTTTCTTCCAGGTGCCGCTGCGAGCACGTCGATGGACGCCTTCATGGAAACAGGGTTTGCGTTGTAACAGTCATCGATGATCGTCATCCCGCCTTTGTGGATCAGATTACTTCTTCCTCCGATCGTTTTTACCGACTCAATCCCGCGTTTCATTTCATCCACACTAAGTCCAAGCTTTCCTGCAACGCAGACTGCGGCTAAAGCATTGTATACATTATGCTCTCCTGCAATCGGGATCGTCACTGCAAAGCTCTCTGCACCAATATGTATCACCGCTTTTGTTCCATCTAATCCTACCGGTTCCACATCTGTTGCATATACTTCCTTTTCGGCAAGATATTTTTCACCCTGCTCTGTCTTTGCAAGCTTTGCTTCTTTTCCGATACCATAAAATACCACCGGTTTTCCGTTCACCATCTTTTTCTCACAGAGCTTATCATCATCTCCATTTAACACGGCAGTTCCTTCCGGTGTCAGGTGCTCAAAACTCTCCGTTTTTGCCTTTAAAATTCCATCTCTGGTCAGCAGGTTTTCCAGATGGCACAATCCGATATTTGTGATCACACAGATATCCGGATATGCCATTTCAGCCAGACGGTGCATCTCACCGAATTCTGAAATTCCCATCTCAAGCACTGCCACTTCATGCTGCTCCCTGATCTTAAAAATCGTAAGTGGAAGACCGATCTCGTTATTGAAATTGCCCTCTGTCTTTAACACATTATACTTCTGTGAAAGAACCGACGCGATCATCTCCTTTGTGCTGGTTTTTCCAACACTTCCGGTAATTCCGACGACCTTAATATCAAGACTTCTGCGGTAGTATGCCGCAAGTTTTTTCATTGCACCAAGTGTAGATTCCACCCTGATATAAGGGCCCGCCGGTTCTGACAGTTCCTGTTCGGATAATACGGCAAGTGCACCTTTTTCAAACACCTGTGGAATGAACTGATGACCATCCACCTTTTCTCCCTTTACCGCAATAAAAAGATATCCTGACTCTACCTGTCTGCTGTCGATCACAGCTCCCGCAATTTCTTTCTTTTTGTCGGCCTCACTGCCATAATATACTCCACCGCATACTTCCGTAATACGCTCCAGTGTCATGTTTTTCATGATCTACCTCATTTCCCGGGATTCGTTTTGCTTTTACTTTTACAAAAATATCTTATTATTTCTCATATTTATCCAGGGAAATCTGGATCAGTTTCTCACACAATTCGTTAAAGTTCACACCGACAACCTGTGCCTCCTGTGGAAGAAGACTTGTCGGAGTCATACCCGGCAATGTGTTTGCTTCCAGACAGTAGATATTTTCATTTTCATCCAACAGAAAATCGGTGCGGGAATAGGTATCTAATCCAAGTACCTGTGCCACCTGCTCTGCATAATGCTGCATTTTCTCTGTAACAGCTTCTGAAAGTTCTGCCGGACAGGTCTCAACAGCACTGCCTGCTTTGTATTTATTCTTATAATCATAAAATCCCTGTACCGGTGCGATCTCGATGATCGGAAGTGCTTTTCCCTCGATCACGCCGACAGAAAACTCACGTCCTTTTACATATTCTTCCACGATCAGGTTTTCTTCCCAGCGGAACGCCTCATCTAATGCTGCTTTATATTCCTCCGCATTGTGTGCGATGGAAACACCGATACTCGAACCTCCGCAGCATGGTTTTACCACACACGGGAACTGAACGCCAAGTTTTGTGATATCGTCGCTGCAGTCAGCCTTTTTCATGGATGCGCCCTTTGGAGCCGGTATGCCTGCTGACAAAAATAATTTTTTGGACATCTCCTTATCCATGGCAAGCGCACTGCTTAAATAACCGGTTCCTGTATAGCGGATGCCAAACAGATCAAATGCGGCCTGAATCTTGCCGTTTTCTCCGTTTTCTCCATGCAGTGCCATAAAAACGATATCGGACATCTGGCATAATTCGATCACATTCGGTCCAAAGAAATTGTCTGACTGATCTTTTCTGGATGCTTTTACCTTTGCAAGATCCGGTGCAATTTCCGGTATTCCGGATACTTTTACACTGACTTCCTCACTCCGGTCAAAAATACCTGTCAGATCTTCTTTTTTATCACTGTATCCCATAAATACATCAAGTAAGATTACCTGATGTCCATTCTCTCTCAATGCCTTTGCCACCATATCTCCGGTCTTAAAGGAAACATCTCTCTCTGTACTTAAACCACCTGCTAAAACAACAATCTTCATGGTATACTCTCCTTACTATCTCATAAAAACATTTCTGCTTTATAGTATACCTTTTTTCTTTGTGTGGCAAGGAATTTGCACATTCCTTTGTACTTTTTATGCCTGCATGACATCCTTTCTTATTTATTTTTCTGCCTCACGGCAATGCCCCCGGCAGGCACCATTTTTTCTTTTATTCCCCGTTTTCCCGTACCGGAAAAGATTCCTGACTCATAAAATTCTTTGCCTGCTGCTGGCCTCTTTCACGATAAAACCCATTTCTACAGCATTGCGATTTCTTCCATCCTCAGTGCCTGCAGCAGCCACAAAAATATCTGTCTTCCAATCAGATCCTGTTTTCCGATCATACTCCCGTACCGGTATATCTTTGCAACCACATCCTCACAGCGTTCCTCGTCCCCCGCCAGCAATATTTCACAGAGCAATCCATACCGCTCTCTATTTAAAGTGCACTGCCTGTCTATTTCATTCCATAGTTCCGGATACCTTCTTGCGAGATCCACCAGAATCTCTGCCCCGTTATACATTTCTTCCGCTTTCTTCTGCTCTGTTATATAATTTTCCACTTTTACACTACTGTCATGCAGGCATTAATACTACACAAGTATCTTATGTCTGTCGATTTTTGTCAACTACATTTGATTTTTATTTTGATACTTTGATAATCAAAATATCTTGACATTCTTTTCATCATACTTTATATTTATTTTTGTTTGATAGTCAAACTATTTTATCCGGAGGGAAAAAAAATGAGTGTACGAATTATTGTTGATTCCGCATCTGATCTCACAAAGGAACGTGCGGATGCATTAAATCTTGATTATATGCCTTTAAAAACAATTTTTGGCGAAACGGAATATTTAGACGGTGTTACCATTTCCCATAAAGAATTTTATGAAAAACTGATCGAATGTGGAACAATCCCGACGACCAGCCAGGTATCTCCACATGATTTTGAAGCAAAATTCAAAGAAGTAAAAGAAGCCGGCGATACCGCCGTTGTGATCTGTCTGTCCTCTCTTTTATCCGGTACATACCAGAGTGCACACATTGCGCTTGATGGCTATGAGGACTGTATTACATTAGTTGACAGTTTAAATGTATGTCTGGGCGAACAGATCCTTGTCCTTTATGCCGTAAAGCTGCGCGATGAGGGGCTTTCTGCGAAAGAAATCGCCGAAAAACTCGAAGAGAAAAAGAAAGATGTCTGTGTCTTAGCCGTCTTTGATACCCTTGAGTATTTAAAACAGGGCGGACGCATCTCAAAGACTGCCGCTTGGGCGGGAAATATTTTATCCATCAAGCCTGTCATCGCCATTGAAAAAGGTGAGGTTGCGATCTTAGGAAAGGCCAGAGGATCGAAAAACGGAAATAACATCCTGATCCAGGAAGTGAAAAATAAAAACGGTATCGATTTTTCCATGCCGTATATGTTAGGCTACAGCGGGCTCGACGACTCACTGCTCCGGAAGTATATTGCGGACAGCGCAGATCTCTGGACCGGACAGACAAAAGAGCTGCCAATCAGCACGATTGGGAGTACGATCGGTACACATGCGGGACCGGGAGCCATCTGTGTGTCGTTTTTCCATAATGCTTAAGGCAGGAATCTCGTGTGTCAAAAGGTGGATTTTAGTTTTTTGTCTGTCAAATTACAACAAGCCGGGGTTGTTTTGTTCCGTTGTACGAAAATAACAAAATCTAAGCTTGCCTGAGTCAGATTTTCTCAGAGTGACGTGAACGGCGTTCAACGAGCCTTCCATGGCTCGTGAAGCCTTGTTCTGCCATCCGTGGCAGAACATCACTGTGAATAGACAGGCAGGCTAAGATTTTCTAATTTTCTTCCAAAGTCACAAAAGCATTCCCGGCTTGTTGCAATTTGACAACCACTAAGCTGTGAACCACCTTTTGACGCACAACTCCACGCTACAAATGCATTGTGTAAAGAACCCACCCTGCGGCAAGGTGCTTGCCGCAGGGTGGGTTCTTTGTATTCACAGCACAATTCTGCAATGATCCATTTTAGTATTCCGGTTCGATCAATCCGTATGTGTTGCCTTTTCTCTTGTATACAACGTTGACATCTTCGGTCTCAGCATTGATAAATACGAAGAAGTCATGTCCTAATAACTCCATCTGTACACATGCATCTTCCGGATACATCGGCTTCATATCGAACTTCTTAGAACGGATGATCTTGATCTCTTCATCATCGTCTGATGCTGCATCCAGGAAATCCTGTTTGAAAACGGATGCTGCGCTCTGCTGTTTCGTAACCAGTTTCGTTCTATATTTCTTTAACTGACGCTCAATAACCTCTTCTACCAGATCAATTGATACATACATATCATTGCTGACCTGTTCAGAACGAATATAGTTTCCTTTCATTGGAATCGTAACTTCCACTTTCTGGCGTTCCTTCTCTACGCTCAGTGTTACATAGACATCTGTGTCCGGAGTGAAGTATTTCTCTAATTTGTTTAACTTGTCCTCCACTGCATCTTTGATACCATCGGTTAATTCAATGTTTCTTCCTGTAATCTTGATTCTCATGATGTCCAACCCCTTTGCCGTTTATTTGATACAGATTTATATCATGGTTTTATTATAGCACTTTCCACAAATATTTCAATACAATATATCATTTTTTATATATTTTTCAGAATATTTATATTTTCCTGTAATATTCTTGTAAAAATGTGCATCATTCGCTGGCACGATCAATATTACACATTTAACAAGGGATGCAATGTCATAATGACTCGCCATTATGACATTGCATCCCTTATCATCTGTTCCGCTTTTTTTGCTTCCTCTTTGGTAAGCTGCGGTGTATCTTTTAACACATAATCCATGCCAAGATTATCATACTTGACCTTGCCAAGTGCATGATATGGCAGTACTTCCAATTTTTCCATATTGGAAAGTGTCTTTAGAAAGTGTCCGAGTTCCGTCAATTCTGCCTTCTCAAATGTGATGCCGGGAACAACGACATGACGGATCCACACCGGCTTTTTCTTCTGATCTAAATATCTTGCAAATGCCAGAATATTCTTATTTGAATGTCCGGTCAGTTTCCGGTGATCCTCGTCACGGATATGCTTAATGTCAAGCATTACAAGATCTGTGACATCAAGAAGCCTGTCTATTTTTTCCAGTGTGATATCTGATGTGGCTTCTCCATCCTCCGGAAATCCCGGGAACATAATACCAGACGTATCTAAACAGGTATGGATTCCGTGTGCCTTTGCCTTCGCAAACAGTTCCGTCAGAAAATCAATCTGAAGCATCGGCTCGCCACCGGTGGCGGTAATTCCGCCAGTCCGGTAAAACGAGGCATTGCGCAGGAAGCGGTCGATGATCTCGTCCGCCTCCATCTGTTTTCCATCAGTCAGCACCCATGTATCCGGGTTGTGGCAATACTGGCAGCGCATCGGGCAGCCCTCGAAGAATACGACAAAACGCACCCCCGGACCGTCCACGGTACCAAATGATTCCAGAGAATGAATATAGCCCATAATAATCTCCTTATTATTACATCAATTCATGGAAAGTTCTTGCAATTACCTCATCCTGCTGCTCTTTGGTCAGTTTGATGAAGTTTACTGCGTAACCTGATACACGGATCGTAAGCTGCGGATATTCTTCCGGATGCTTCTGTGCATCAAGCAGTGTTTCCTTATTTAATACGTTTACATTTAAGTGGTGACCGCCTTTTTCTGCATAGCCGTCAAGCAGTGCCACAAGGTTTGTTTCAGAGCTTTCCTCCGTCTTTCCAAGTGCATCCGGCACGATGGTAAAGGTGTTGGAAATACCATCCTGCGCATCCATAAATGGCATCTTTGCAACAGAAGCTAAAGAAGCAACTGCACCATTTTTATCACGTCCGTGCATTGGGTTTGCACCCGGAGCAAACGCAACACCTTTCTTTCTTCCATCTGGGGTTGCTCCTGTATTCTTACCGTAGGATACGTTGGATGTGATGGTAAGAATAGAAGTTGTTGCGATACCTCCACGGTAAGTATGGTTTCCTTTTACATATTTGATGAATGTATGCAGAACCTCTTTTGCGATCTCATCCACACGGTCATCATCATTACCATATTTCGGGAAATCTCCCTCAATCTCAAAGTCTACTGTAATACCGTTCTCATCACGGATCGGTTTTACTTTTGCATATTTAATGGCAGAAAGGGAATCTGCTACTACGGAAAATCCTGCAATACCGGTTGCAAACCAACGTCTTACCTGTTTGTCATGTAATGCCATCTGCATTCTCTCGTAGCAGTATTTGTCATGCATATAGTGAATGATGTTTAATGCATTGACATAGACACTTGCAAGCCATTTCATCATGTCTTTGTATTTATCCCATACCTCGTCGTAGTCAAGATACTCGGAAGTGATCGGACGATATTTCGGTCCTACCTGTTTGCCGCTGATCTCATCCACACCACCGTTGATCGCATAGAGTAAACATTTTGCAAGGTTTGCACGGGCTCCGAAGAACTGCATCTCTTTTCCGATTCTCATGGAAGATACGCAGCATGCGATACCGTAGTCATCGCCGTGAACCACACGCATGATGTCATCATTTTCGTACTGGATCGCAGAATGTTTGATGGAAATCTCTGCACAGAACTTTTTGAAGTTCTCCGGAAGTTTTACGGACCATAAAACAGTCAGGTTTGGCTCCGGTGCTGCTCCGATGTTGTTTAAGGTATTTAAATAACGGTAAGACATCTTGGTTACCATATGTCTTCCATCTACTCCGATTCCACCGATAGACTCTGTTACCCAGGTAGGATCTCCGGCGAAAATACTGTTGTACTCCGGTGTACGGGCAAATTTTACGCAGCGCAGTTTCATGATGAACTGGTCGATGATCTCCTGAATCTCTTTCTCCGTGAATGTACCCTCACGAAGGTCGCGCTCTGCATAGATGTCTAAGAACGTAGAGGTACGTCCTAGACTCATTGCCGCACCGTTCTGCTCTTTGACTGCTGCAAGGTAGGCAAAATATACAGCCTGTGCTGCCTCAAGAACATTTGTTGCCGGTTTGGAAATATCGCATCCATAGATCTTTGCTAATTCTTTTAACATTTTAAGGGCTCTGATCTGCTCGGATAACTCCTCACGCTCACGGATAACATCGGAATACATGATGGTGCGTGTGGAATCTAACTGCTCCTGCTTATCTTCGATCAGACGGTCTACACCGTAAAGTGCAGGTCTTCTGTAGTCGCCGATGATACGTCCGCGCCCGTATGCATCCGGAAGTCCGGTGATGATATGTGCGGAACGGCAGGCTCTCATCTCCGGTGTATAAGCGTCAAACACACCCGCATTGTGTGTCTTTCTGTGTGTTGTGAAATATTCTACCACTTCCGGGTCTACTTTATACCCATTATCTTCACATGCCTTAATTGCCATACGGATACCGCCATAAGGCTGTAAGGAACGTTTGAATGGTTTATCTGTCTGGAAACCTACGATCTTCTCCTTATCTTTGTCTAAGTACGCAGGTCCATGGGAAGTGATCGTGGAAATGATCTTCGTATCCATATCCAGTACGCCGCCGGCCTCTCTCTCCTGTTTTGAAAGCTCAAGTACATCCTGCCAGAGTGCTGTGGTGTCCTCTGTCGGTCCCTCTAAGAAAGAGCTGTCACCATCATATGGCTTATAGTTTCTCTGGATGAAGTCTCTGACGTTTACTTCATTCTCCCATGCTCCACCATTAAAATCTCTCCATTCGTTTTGCATTATTTTTCCTCCTGTTTGCTGAAAACTATGGTTTACCTGTATAAAACGGATCTGATCCCCCAATATTTTTGTATTGCTGGAAAATATTGGTAGTTATTTCTAACTTTTGTTAGCTAGTTCTAACGCTGTGAATATATCATGTTCCATCACTGCTTGTCAATATCCGCTTCGTTTCCGGAACTGTTCTTTTTTTCATACAAAAGGATTCCTGTAAGAAGAATATCTTTAAGAATAAAAGAAACCGACAGTCCGGGTTATCTCGCCCAGACGGTCGGCATTGTAAACGTTATACTTCATGTGGTTCTTCCACTTTTTCCGTCAGTCATATAACAATTAGATGTTATAATTTTTGATTCATTTTTTCAATAGGTAAAATGTACCAAAAAAAAGCTTATATCATTGTGTAAATTGCTATGCTGTTTTTTTCTTCCTTTTTGACCTGATAGAGTGCTGCATCCGCTCTGTGATACAGTTCACGGAAGCTTGTGCCATCCTCAGGGCCGAATGCGATGCCAATACTTGCTGTCGGCTCCTCCGCCATTCCGATCATTTCTTTTTGTCTGCGCAGCCGGTACAGCACTTCATCTGCCTGCCCCTGTATCCACATACGGTCTTTTACATCCGGAAGAAATACTGCGAATTCATCCCCGCCCATACGTCCAATGCTGACCTGATTACCGTAGACTTCCCTTAAAATATTAGACACACTCATAATGACGCGGTCGCCAACCCAGTGGCCATACACATCATTGACCTGCTTAAAATTATCCAGATCAATAGCAATGTATGCATAATTTTGTCCTTCTGCCACTGACTCCAGTTCTTCTTTGATACGATCTTCCATCGTACCACGGTTTAACAGTCTCGTCATGGAATCTCTGGCTGCACAATCCCGTAAATATTCTCTTTCTCTCGCGTAACGTCTGTTTTTTTCCACTTTCTCCGTTACATCCGTGATCGTAATATAACTGACCGGTTTTAACTGCGAGGATATAACATCCATGGATACCATCACACGAAAAGACAGCCACTTTTTATTTCCGTCTTTCGTCTCTGTCTGAGCAGTCAGTTCAAATGACTCCCCTGTCAGAATCTCTTCATGATGCTCCCTCATGACCATTCTTAAGTCAATATCCACAAACCGGCTCCAGCCGTCCTGTACTTTTTCAATAAATTCCTCCCGCGTGTAACCGAGCATATGGTACGCCATCGTATTCACATAATACACCTTGCGTTTTCTGCCCTCACTGCTCACAACAAGACCAAACGGTACGTTTTTCATAACTTTATGAAAAACCTTTTCCTCTAATACCGAGTTTTCCATTCTCCCTCTCCCGTTAAAAAATTAACTAATTGATCCCCCGAACAGTATACTACATTACTTTAAAATAAAAAAGTATTTTTATGAATATTTTTCTTTCTTCTAGACTTCCATACTTTTTTCCTATATAATTTATCTAATTATTTTTTTACTTAATGGAGAAAATTAGTATGAAAATAACATTTTTCACGCAAGAATGGAGAATTTTATGAAAATTGGCATTATTTCTGATACACACGGTATTTTCCGTGAAGAGTGGCACCGTCATTTAGACGGCTGCGATTATCTGATCCATGCAGGCGATTTCTGTACGCAGAAAAATTATGACTGTTTCCGGAACTTTGGCATTCCGCTTTATATGGTCCGAGGCAACAATGACCGCGGTGACTGGGCAAAAAATCTTCCTGAATTTTTACAGTTCCGCATTGGCGGCAAGACTTTTTTTCTGGTTCATAATCAGTTTGATCTTCCATTTGACCTGACAGATGCTGATTTTCTTATCTTTGGTCATACTCATCACTATACATTTTATAAACGTTTCAATAAAGTTTATATTAATCCGGGCAGTGCCAGTGACGGACGTGGAGATTCGAAAAGTCTTGCAATCCTGACACTTTCAGGCAATGATTACAGTTTAGAACGTGTCATTCTGTGATTTTTACAGATTTTGAAAGGAGAGGATTTCCTTGTTACACATCACTTCGTTGAATGAAGGGTTAGAACTTTTTAAGGCACTCGGTTCTGATGTGAGAATTGAAATTTTAAATATTTTGCTGGAAAACGACAATATGAGCATGAATGAACTTGCCTCCCGTTTAAATATTACAAACGGTGCCTTAACCAGCCATATCAAAAAACTTGAGAACTGCGGACTGATCACAACATCCAGTGAATCTGCTGTTCACGGCAACCAGAAAATCTGTTCCATCCACCTGGATAAGATCCTGATCGATTTAGAAAAGCCTGCCGAAATCGAGAATGTTTATCATACAGAATTAAAAGTCGGTCACTATACAAATTACCAGATCTGCCCGACCTGCGGACTTGCCTCTGCAGATGCCCTGATCGGTGAAGTGGATGATCCGCGGTATTTTGAACATCCAGACCGCTATAACGCTGATATTCTATGGTTTACACGCGGTTATGTTGAATATGCCATTCCAAATTTTATCCCGGCTTCCAAAAAAATCACACAGATCACAATTTCCGCAGAACTTAGTTCCGAAGCACCAGGCACCAACAATGACTGGCCTTCCGATATCAGTTTTTACTTAAATGATATTCATATTGGTGACTGGACCTCCCCCGGCGATTTTGGCGATGTGAAGGGTCTGTTGACACCGGACTGGTGGTATGCAAACTGGAACCAGTACGGATTGCTAAAACAACTTGTCATCAATCAAAAAGGTACCTATATCGACGGTCTCAAAATATCCGACGTTAAAATCGATGATTTCCATCTCAACTGCCACAGCAGCATCCGCTTCCGCCTGGCTGTGGAGGACGATGCCAGGCACGTCGGCGGACTTACGATCTTTGGAAAATCTTTTGGCAATTACAGCCAGGATATCAAAGTGAGTCTCGGGTACGCCCCGGTGGAGGAAATGAAGTAATATTACCGCAATAAAAAATGGTAACAGTCCGTCTGAACTGTCACCATTTTTTATATGGGCATTTTGATACGGCTGCCGCGGCGCGCAGCTCTACATAGCAGCCGCACGCACCGCAGGTTCCCGCGTTTAAAAGTTCACAGGTTTTGCAGACAGTAAGCCGTCTCTCATACTCGCTCTCTGATACCTGATCTTCTTTTTTGATCGCCTCTTTATATTTCTCAATCATTTTTGCATCCGCTTCCGCCATTTCGCGCAGCAGACACTTTTTACAGATCTGTGCCATATGTCATCTCCGCCTGTAATTTTCGTTACTGTTCATATTTCCAGTATGACCAGCAGCTAATTTTCCCGCCATTTCTGACAGTTTTTTTCTTATTTTGCAAGGCGCAGCTCGATCACACTGTTTGCCGGCATTGTGACATTCAGTCCGTTTTCCGTCTCCTCATAGGCAGCAAAATCTTTTTCTGTCACGGTATCCGGAGCCTCAAATGTGTTATGCGCATGCATATCGGAGTCAGTCACGATTCTCGCCTCTACTACATGATAGCCGCGGTTTGCAAGCTGGATCTCCACCTTTTCCGATGCTTCCACAGACAGATTATTCATGGTGACAGTGATCACGCCGTCTTTATCCATAGATACGGACTCTGTGATCTTCGGTACTTTCCACTCATCCGGTCCGATCTCCCCTGCGCCGGTCAAAGTACTCTCTAACAGGTCTGCGCCCTGATGATGGCGGTACATATGCATGACATGGTAGGTCGGTGTCTTTATCATCTGGCCGCCCTCTGTCAGAAGTACAGACTGTAAAACGTTGACCATCTGTGCTAATGCAGCCATTTTGACACGGTCACTGTGCTTGTTAAAAATATTTAAGGTAATACCTGCAACAAGTGCATCACGCACCGTATTCTGCTGATACAAAAATCCCGGATTCGTGCCCGGCTCGCAGGTATACCAGGTGCCCCACTCGTCCACGATCATACCGACTTTTTTATCCGGATCGTACTCATCCATAATCGCACCGTGGCGTTCGATCAATGTCTCCATATAAAGCGCCTTCGATAATGTCTTATACCAGACATCCGCATCAAAATCCGTAGAACTTCCTTTGATCTCCCAGCCCTCCGGATGTACATAGTAATGAAGTGATAGACCATCCATAAATCCGTGCCACTGCTCAGCATGGTCAAATGCCGTATTTAACACTCCTTTTGTCCAGTAATAGTCTGCAACATTTGCACCACAGCAGATCTTTTTGATCGGACGGTCCGGGTGATAATTGCGCACATAGGTCTGGTATCTGCGGTACTCATTTGCATAATATTCCGGCGTCATATTTCCACCGCATCCCCAGTTTTCATTGCCAACACCAAAATAATCCACTTTCCACGGTGCCTCATGTCCGTTTTCTTTTCTCAAATCTGCCATCGGGGAGACGCCCTCAAAGGTCATGTACTCCACCCACTCTGACATCTCACGGACAGTTCCGCTTCCAAGATTACCGTTAACGTAAGTCTTACAGCCGATCTGACGGCACAGTTCCATATATTCATGTGTTCCGAAACTGTTATCTTCCACAACACCACCCCAGTGTGTGTTGATCATTTTTTTACGCTTTTCCTTCGGTCCGATTCCGTCCATCCAGTGATATTCGTCCGCAAAGCAGCCACCCGGCCAGCGCAGTACCGGAACTTTTAATTCCTTTAATGCGTCCACAACATCGGTGCGCATGCCGTTTACATTCGGAATCTCCGATTTTTCGCCGACGTAAATTCCCTCATAAATACATCTCCCCAGATGCTCCGAAAAATGTCCATAGATTTCCGGCTCAATACGACTCTTTTTGTTTTCCTCATTGATGATCAGTTTTGCCATTGTTTTCTCTCCTTTTTTATTTATTTTCATAGGAAAATACCGGTCTTCCGGCTTCATCCCATTTTACCTTCATAAGCATCGCATGACGGTTCGGATTGTACAACGGATCTCCGTTAATTTCTGCCTCCGTCCGCGCGTGGTAGACCATGACGTCATTTCCATCTTCATCCACGGTAAACGAGTTGTGTCCCGGTCCGTAAATGCCCAGTTTTTCACAGGTTTTTAATACCGGGTAACGCTCTTTTTTCCACAAACGCGGATCTAAAATGTCCGCATCCTCATCGATGGATAACATTCCCACACAGTAATCCACACCCGTCTCGCTCGCCGAGTATGTTAAGAACATTTTTCCGTCATGATGGATCACGGCAGGTCCCTCGTTGACCCAGAACCCTTTCCGCTCCCAGTCGTAATCCGGCGTGGTCAAAAGTACCTGCACCGTTTTTAACTGATTGCCGGATTCCATCTTTGCAATGTAGAGATTTGAAATCATTTTGCCGACTCCGACCTTTTCTGCCCAGACATAATAATATTCACCTTTATTTTCAAAGACGGTCGCATCCAGCGAAAATGCCTCAAAAGAAAACTCATCCTCCGCTGCGCGTTTCATCTTTCCAAGTTCCACCCACTCATCCGTCAGCGGATCGTCCCCGCTGCACTCTAACACATATGGACGGATCTTCCAGATATCTTCCGCCTCGCCTCCCGCAAAATAAATATACCATTTTCCAAACAGATAGTGGATCTCCGGTGCCCAGATATGATAACTCATCGGACCGGACTCATGTTTCTTCCAGACCATGACTTCCTCTGCCCCGGAAAGTTCCGCCAGTGTTCCGGCACGTCTCAATACGATCCCGTCATACGCCGGTACCGACGCCGTAAAATAATACGAGCCGTCCGTATGACGGTAAACATATGGGTCCGCACGCTGTAAAATCCACGGTTCATTGTACTTTAAAGATTTTTCATCTGACATGCAGTATCCTCCCCTCTGATGACATTCGCACTGTTTCTTTCTTATGACAGTATACTCCTTATTTTTTGTTTTGTATAGATTATTCTAAAATATTATATACTTTTCTAAAATCAAAAAACGCAGACTACATCACCAGGCAAAAAAACAGCGGAAGCACTCTGCCTCCGCCATTTTTTATTTCTCACTAATATTTCTGTTTTTCAAAGTATTTCTTCGTCTCTGCAACTACCACCCCACTCAAAGCAACGAGTGCAACAAGGTTCGGCAATGCCATCAGCCCGTTAAAGATATCTGCGATCGTCCATACAGCAGATACCGTCATAAATGGTCCTATAAACACTGCAAGGATATACAGCCAGCGATATCCCTTTAAAACAGTCTTTTTGTCCCCAACCAGATATTCCAGACATTTTTCACTGTAATAATTCCATCCAAGGATCGTCGTAAATGCGAAGAATACAAGACATAACATTAACACAAAAGATGCCACCTGCTCCGGGAATGGCAGTCCTATCTGAAATGCTTTCGTGGTTACAGAGACACCTTCTAATCCCATATCCCAGGCTCCTGTGATCACGATGGAAAGTCCGGTCATCGTACAGATGATCACCGTGTCAATGATCGTTCCCAGCATGGATACAAGTCCCTGTGTCACCGGCTCATTTGTCTTTGCCGCTGCCGCTGCGATCGGCGCACTGCCAAGTCCTGCCTCATTCGAAAAGATTCCGCGGGCAATTCCCATCTGCATGGCGATCAGGATCGATCCAAGGGTTCCACCTGCAGCCGCACGAAGTCCAAATGCACTCTGCACGATCTCTACGATTGCTCCCGGAATTGCGCTAAGATGCGTAAATAGTATGATCAGTACCACAACGACATAAAGCAGTGCCATAAAAGGTACCACAACCTGTGCTACTGTGGAAATACGCTTAATACCGCCAATGATAACCAGTGCCACACACAGTGTCAGAATAATACCTGCGATCACAACCGTCCAGGAATAGGTTCTGCCAAACAGTTCCACCGTCCATGTATTCTGCGGATCAAAGAAATTGTTCACGGCACTTGTGATCCCGTTGATCTGCGTAAAAGTTCCGATTCCAAGTAAACCTACTCCGACACCGAAAAATGCAAAAATTTTTGCGAGCCATTTCCATTTTTCACCCATTCCGTTTTCGATGTAATAAAACGGTCCTCCGACGATATGACCGTCCTTTGCCACAACACGGTATTTAATTGCAAGCAGACACTCGGAATATTTCGTCGCCGTTCCAAGCAGTGCTGCGATCCACATCCAGAACAGTGCACCCGGTCCTCCGGCGACAAGCGCGGTTGCCACGCCGACAATGTTACCTGTTCCGATCGTTGCAGACAATGCTGTGCAGAGTGCGCCGAAACTTGAAACTTCCCCGTGTTCTCCGTTTTTTTCATTTGCCACCATATGTTTTATGGCAAGTGGCAGTTTCGTGATCTGAAGTCCACGCAGCCGGATCGTAAGAAAGATACCAACCGCTAAGATCAACACGATCAGTGGAACTCCCCAGACGAAATCATCAATCGCTTTTAACATTTGTACCCGTTCCTTTCCCAAAACTTTAGATACGTACCACATTACCATGGGAAAGAGTTCTTTGCAAGTATTTTATGCTCCGTCTGCCGTTTCTCACGTCTTTGCTTTCATTTTACTCAAAATATTTAACGCCCCAGACACTCTCATCTGCTCCTGCCGCAGAAAATGTCATAACATCCGTGCCTGCTTCATCTTTCATCTGACAGAATACACCGTTATATTCTTTTTCCCCGTATGTGATCGTCATATAACAGGTGCCCTGCTCCATACTCCAGATGCCTTCTAAGTTTTCGCCGTACACTTTTCCATTCTCCATCAGTACCAGTTTTACCGGCTGTGCAATCCTGGCACTGATCGCAGTTCCCTGGTTGATCACATAATAAGTTCCCGCCACTTCCGAAATGTCATAACCGCTTTCTGCGATCGTCTCGCCGTCTGTCGCATACGGAAGCATACATGGCCATCCATCCTGATTCAGAAAATACTGGTGTACACGCGGCTCGTGATATTCCTGTCCGTTGTCAAAGCGCGTGTGGTATACAATATATTTCTTTCCATCTTCATCCACAAAAGCTGAATTGTGCCCGGTCGCCATATATGCCTTATTAAGACCCGGCAGATAATAATTGCCGGAAAGTTTTAAGCCATAAGCTGCATTGTCATCCCACATCCCCGGATATGCCCCATTCATATCGACATACTCTCCATCCACCGTTTTTGAGCGGAACACACGCATCTGATAGCCGCCCTCTCTCGTCAGGGAACCATAGGAAACAAACAGATAATAATATCCGCTTTCCTCATCATAGAGAATGTAAGGTCCCTCGATCGATTTGTGTCCGCCGCCAAGCAGACGTTTGCCAAAATACGGATCCACACCGTTTTTTTCATCTTCTTTGGGGTGGATGACCAGGCCTGTTTTCTCATCGATCTCTAACAGAAAAATCCCACCCGACCATGAACCGTAGACCATCCACATTTTTCCGTCCGCATCATAAAAAACGGTCGGATCGATCGCATTTGGATATTTCTCATAGTTATATTTATTTCCCGCCATGATGTAGTTCTTTTTTGCATAGTCGATGTCCACGTAATCGAGCACATCGGTCGCCTCGATCGTATCTTTTGTAAATCCGGAATAGATGAGCGCTCCCTTCCATGTATACGGTCCTTCCGGTTTATCTGAAACCGCATAACACAGATTCGATGCATTCCAGGTCGAAGACGTGCAAAAATACATGTAATATAAGTCCTGTGCCCTGTTATAGACCACGTCCGGTGCCCAGACATGATAAGTCCCATCGTCAGTCGGTATCACAGAGTCTCTGCTTCCCGTATAATCAAATACATGCTCTGTTCCAAGCAGATCATCAAAGATCGGATTCGACTGCGTATATCCGTCACCGATTGATGTCCAGTTCCGCAGATCCTCAGATGATGCCCCTGACATATGCGATCCGAAAATGTAATAGGTACCGTCCACCTCTATCACGGATGGATCATGTACACTGACGCCCGCCGTAATATCCGCCGTTTTGATTCCTTCATAACTCACTGTAAAATCCTTCGGGATCTTCCTGCCCCCCGACAGTGCCACCCCCGTAAGCACTGCTGCAAACCCCAATACAATTCCTGCATAAAAAATGATTTTGCTTTGTTTTCTCATACGGCTCCTCCATTTCTGTATGATATCTAACTCTACAATAGCAAAATCATTTTTATTTTACAATTATTTATTTTACTTTTTTATAAAATATTTTACTTTTTATTTTTGTTCCCATTCCTGCTCGCGGAACAGATTATCAACAATCACACGGTACTCCGCCACATGCTGTGTCTTATTGATCTGCTTTACATATTTTTCGGGTTCTGTAAAATATTTTGCAAAATAAAACCACAGCTCTTTCATACGAAACAGCGTGTTGCGCTCCCCTGACATTACATCCAGATATCCTTTTAATATGTCATCATGAAACGCATGAAACTGATCCTTTGTGATCGGCGCATGTCCTGTGAGTTCTCCGATCAGACCCGGATTTTTTAAAACTCCTCTTCCAAGCATGAGATGGGACACCAGGCTGCCAGTGTCCTCCGGATCCGTCTGCTGCCCGGATTCCTGCATAAAAGCACATTTCCTTTTTTCTTCCATCTGCTGTCTCCATGTCCGGTAATCCTCCACGGAGCAGATGTCACCGTTGTAACATAGCGTATGTCTGCTGTTTTCTACCGCATATAAAAACGCTTCCATATCCGGAGTATTGTTATAAAAGTCCTTCTGTACACGCGGATGAATGATCAGTTCCTCCATCGGAAATTTTTCATAGATGGAAAGAAGATGCTCCCACTCCCCGGCATCATTGACACCGACACGTGTTTTGACGGAGATCCGGAGCGGACATTCCGCAAAGATCTCTTCTAAAAAGTGATCCAGTTCCTCCGGCACCGCAAGAAATCCTGCGCCGCGGTGCTTTGCCACGACCGTCCCGGACGGGCACCCCAGATTTAAATTGACGCTCTCGTAACCATAGTTTCCTAACTCTTTTGCGATTGCCAGAAAATCTTCTGCACGATTCGTCAGAATCTGTGGAACCACATGCATCCCTTCATTATGTTCCGGCAGAATGTCTTTGATCTCTTTGTAATTCATCTTTTTATTATTAATGAATGGTGTAAAATAGGTATCTATATTTCCAAAATGTTTCTGATATGCATTTCGGAACACAAAACCGGTAAGTCCCTCCATCGGTGCTAAATAAAATTTCATTTTTGTCATCCTACAAAGCTTCCCACTGTGCATATAGTTTTACTGTTGCTCCATTTGTAAGGGAAAGATTTGATACTGTTGCACCATCTCCATAAAAAGTATCGCTGCCATCCGCTTTGGTACTCCATCCGATAAACTTATATCCATTTCTCTGGAATGTATTTGCAGAGAGTTTATAGCTTGTATTGTATTTGCAGGAACTGATCGATTTCATCGAACCACTGGTTGCTCCATTTCCGTCAAACACGATATTGTAAGTATTGATCTTCCATTTTGCATACAGTTTGTAATTTTTACGGGTTCCCTTTTTGATCTTCGTGATCTTGTTTTTAAATGCAGAATCCGTATACCATCCTTTAAAGGTATATCCTTCTTTGGCAGCTGCTGCAAGCTGAATCGTAGGTGTGTCGTAATAGTAGCCGGTCGGATTTTCAGACGAAATGGTTCCTCCGTCAAGTACATATTTTATCGTGTACTGCTTTTTGCTCCACTGCGCATACAGTGTGACTGTCTTACCGTTTTTCGCTGTGATATTACGGATATCCTCTCCGTCTTCATAAAAATCACCTTTGCCGTTTTTCTTTGTATTCCAGCCCTCAAACACATAACCCGTGCGCTTGAATTTATTTTTTGTAAGCGTATAGGTCTTGCCATATTGGCAGACAGAGACACCTTTCATGGAACCGCTGGTTGCGCCGTTTCCATCGTATTTGATTTTATATTTATTGATCTGCCACTTTGCATAAAAGGTCAGATTTCCAATTGTACCTTTTTTGACCTGTGTGACACGTCTGGTGCATTTTTTGTCTTTATACCAGCCTTTAAATATATAGCCATATCTGACCGGTGTTTTTAATTTGAACGTTCTGGTATCTACGTTGTATTTCTTTGCAGTACCATCCGCAAGTTCTCCGCCGTTCGTTTTGTAAGTGATCTTGTAAGTATCCCTTGACCACTGTGCATACAGATCAACAACTGCACCGTTTTTTGCAGAAAGGTTCTCGATTTCTTCCTTGTTGCCGTATTTCTTTCCACTTCCATCTGCCTTTGTGTTCCAACGGACAAATTTATACCCCTTGCGTTTAAATTTATTTTTTCTAAGGGTATAATCCATATCATATTCGAGATTTTTCATCTCCTGCATACTGCCGCTGGTTGCCTTGTTTCCATGAAAGCGAACGGTATATTTATTTGCTTTCCATTTTGCATAAATGGTAAGGTTGCCTTTTGATCCTTTCGGGATCGTTGTGATCCTGTTTTTAAAGCTGCTCTCCTTATACCATCCTTCAAATGTATAACCTTTTTTCTTTGCTTTTTTCAATGTGATCGTTTCTGTTGTGATCTTATAAGACGATGGATTGGCATCGCTATTTTCCCCATCATAGAGTACATATTTGATGGTATATTTCTTTGTTACCGGATCGTCCGGGTTATCCGGGTTATCCGGATCATCCGGACTGTCACCGTTATATTTTGCCCAGTAGACATCTCTTGCGCGTTTCGCACGTCCTTCAAAATATACACTGTTACAGCGCTCAAAATATTTTGCCCAGTTATACCCGGCTGTATAGGCTCCGTCTGCAGTGTTTTCGACATTTTTCACTTTGGAAAATGCATATTTCTCGGAATGTTCCAGTTCGTATTTTAAAAACTTAAGCTGCCCGTCGATGGAAGTATAATCATAACCATTGCTGCTGCAGTAGTTTCTCAGGTCATCAAATCTCGAAGCATTCCACTGACAGATACCATAACTGATCTTGCCGTTGGTATCAATGACGCTTATGGTTGGGTTAAAAGAAGATTCACTCTCAATATTGGCAAGCACACCACAGGCCGCTGCTGTATTTAATTTGAGCTTTCTTTTCGCAAATTTATATACTTTTTTTTCGTTGGATTTTTTCTCATCCTGAGAAATGGCTGCACCTTTATAGAGACTTGTCCCTGAGATCACCACATTGATGTATGGAATTTTGTCCTTTTGTCCTGCTCCAAGTGAATACTGATCGGTATCCCATTTCGGGTCAAATTCATAGACAAAATAATTCGTCGTGTCATAGTCTCCGACACAGCTCCAGGTTACCGGAATACTCGTTGTCTCTTTGCCGCCATCCAGATAAACATCAATGCTCTGCGGCATCTTGGCAAGCAGGCGGTTCAGGCTGATTTTACCTGTCATACGAATCTCTTTCGGGTTGTCCGAAAGATCTGCAAATCCTGTGATCTTTTTCTTTTCCGTCGTGCCTTCCTGTGTTTTCGTTTCTGCTGCATACACAGACATATCTGTTGCAGCCGTACCGACAGCAAGCAGGAGCGCCATCGCCCCTGCTGCCAGTCTTGTCATGATTTTTTTTGCATAACTTTTCATAGCTGTCCTCATTCCTGCGGATTACTGTCTGTATCCTGTACTCTCATTAATAAGTCTTATACCGGATACTGATATTTACCTTGCCATTTACACCATTTACTGTACCCTGGTTCGTGTATCTCCACATTACCACATTACCTTTACCCTGGTAACCGCTTCCAAGACTCTCTGCACGATAATTGATAATCCACAGATCTGTTCCTGTGAGCTTGCTTGTATCCACATATTTGCCCGGATACTGCTGTAAAAGTTTCTGGTTCAGACCAAGTGCAAACTTATACTGTTTTCCACCATCAATGATTTCTGTCCTGAATGCATTGATAAAATCAATTCTCTGTGTTGCTGTTACATTATTGTACAATAATGAGATATCATCAAGTACATATACAACCGGATAGTCTAACTTCTGTGCATTCAGAATATTTAATACTTTATCACCCTCAGCTTTTGCCTGCGCTGCGTTCTGCGCCAGGGAGTAGCAGTATACACCAACCTTAAGGCCTGCTGCTTTCGCATTCTTATAATTTGTCTGGAACTTCGCATCCGCTGTTGTTCCTTTGGAAATACGAAGCATTACACATTCGTATCCGGCTGCCTTGATCGCATTAAAATCTACCGTACCGTTATCACTTGAAATATCTATGATCTTATTCTCTGTCTCAAGTTTGTCTTTTACCGTTACCGTGATTTCTTTCGTGATTCCGTTTGCAGATGCCTTTACGGTCGTTGTTCCAGCCTTCAGACCATAGATTGTTCCATCTGAGGAAACAACGGCGATCGTAGAGTTAGCAGAAGACCAGTATACCACACCGTATGGTTTTGCAGTTGCTGTTACTTTTACACTCGTTCCTGTCTTGATCAGTACACTCGTTGTGCTCACTTCAAGTGCTGACGATATAACACTTACACAATCCGTTGTTGCACTGACGTACTCTCCACGAACCGCATAAATCTTATAATAATAGGTTTTTCCTGTCACAGCGGTATAATCAATAAAAGAATTTGTTGTACAAAGTTCCGTTGCAATCTTATATTTTCCGTTCTCAGAGTTACTTCTCAATACGGTATAAGTTTCTGCACCATCCACCGCATTCCATGTCAGCTTGATCTGGTTTTCAGCAATTGAGGCTGCATATAATCCGGTTGGTTTTGAAAGAACCGGCGTTGCCTGTTTCACTGCGGAATAGTCACCATAAAGTTTTTTACCATTTTTGTTCACATAAGCTCTTACTTTATAATAATAGGTCTTTCCTGTCTTTAACTTACTGTTCTTATAAGAAAGCGTATTAACGGAAGAACAGGTTTTGACTGGTTTATATTTTCCATCTTTCTCTGTTGCACGATATACACGATATCCATCACACCCTTCTACTTTCTTCCAGGAGACCGTAATGGTGTTATAATTTGCTGCAACTACCTGGATGGAAGGTTTTCCCGGAAGTACCTGCATGGATGCCGGATCGGAATAATCACTGTAGATTTTCTTTCCACCGGACGTACAGAAAGTACGAACTTTATAATAATAGGTATTACCGGTTACAAGTCCCTTATCCACATACGAAGTTGTTGTTCCCTTATTGATCGTCTTAATTTTTCTGTATTTTCCATTTTCAGAAGTGCTGCGGTAGATCGCATATCCCTTTACATAACGGTTTTTGGATGCTTTTACCTTTTTCCATGTAACTTTCAGGCTTTCATTTCCTGCCGATTTCACTTTAACCGTTGTGATACTCGGTGCGGCTGTAATGCCTTTTACACCTGAATAAGCGGAACGGAGCATTTTACCGCCCGAAATGTTTTTGTAAGTTACTACTTTATAATAATACTTCTTTCCGATCTTAACGTTTTTATCTGTATAAGATCCGGTCATGGCTCCGCTCTTTCTTTTTACGGTTCCGATCTGCTTATAACTTCCTTTTTTAGAAGCTGCACGGTAAACAATATATCCGTCCTCATCCCCTGCGGAAGTAACATTCCAGCTCAATACGACGCTGTTGTATTTGCCGGATTTGATCGTGTCGATCGTTACCGGAAGAAGTTTCGGTGTTGCAGTAAGTTCATTGGAAGTTCCACCATATGCTCTTTTGCCATTTTTATCTTTTGCAAAAGAAACGATTTTAAATGTATATTTCTGACCAGGTGTAAGTCCTGTCACTGTATAAGAAGTACTCTTTGTACTGCATCTTTTTACCAGCTGATCTGCTCCGTTTACAACCTGATATACTGCATATCCGCCACCTGTGGATGGCATGTTCACTTTATTCCATGTCAGTTTGATCGCCGTTGCACCTGCTGCTTCTGATTTTAATGTTACTGCTTCCGGTGCCGCCTTGATCGACTGCACATCCGAATAGTTCCCTGCTACATTCTTATCCCCGACTGTACGGAATGCACAGACTTTATAATAATACTTCGTTCCTACCGACAATTTTTTATCTGTACAGGTAATCGTCGTTTTATCATTGACTGTCTTAACAGCTCTATAGCCGCTGTCCTTTTTCGTAGAACGATATACTTTATAGCCATGTGCACCGCTGATCTGATTCCATGTGATCGTCACACTGTTGTAAGACGCATTTCTAACTGTAATCTGTGGTGCCTCTAAAGCAGGGGTTGCCGATGCCTCGTTGGAATAATCTCCATATACCTGACTTCCATTTACCGTTTTATAGGCTCTTACTTTATAGGTATAGGCTGTACCTGCTGTCACTTTTGTATCGCTGTAACTTGTCTTTCCATTTGTTACAGTTGCAATCTTTTTATAAGAGGATGATGATGTTTTTCTGTAAACCTCATAACCCGTCACACCATCCACGGCACTCCATGCCAGTTTTACTTCTTTATATCCGGCTGATTCTGCGTTCAATCTTGTCGCTGACGGAAGCGGTTTGCCGGAGAGAATGCCCGACGCATCACCAAAAACCTTTTTGCCGTTTACCACACGATATGGCTGTACTTTATAATAGTAGGTCGTTCCGGCTGTCAGTGCGGCATCCACATAACTTACTGCACCGTTCGTGATATCCGTGAGCTGTGTGTCCACTTTTGATTTATCTGTGGAACGATATACGATATATCCGGTTGCACCATCCACTTTTTCCCATTTTAGTGTCAGGCTGCTGTAACCTTCCGCTGTAACAGATGTCATTGCTGCTTTTCCAAGCTGTGGTGTTGCTTTTACGGATGCATAGGTATCCGTATTGGCATAATCCGTCTGTCCGTTGTTCGTATATTTTGTATAGGCATATACATGATAAATATAGCTGATTCCGGTCTGTGCTGCCGTATCTTTATACGACACCGTATCAGTACCATCCACATGTGCGATCGTCTGCTCTGTATCTGAGCCTTCCACTTTTCGTGTGATGGTATAACCATTTGCGTCTGCAACAGGTGACCAGCTTAAGCTGACTGAATTGTAAGTTGCATCTGCCTTACAGTTCTTCGGTTCATTCGTTGGTCTTACGATCAGACGGAATGCGGCATTCACTTCTGTTTTTCCTACTACCTGAAGTTTTACCACTGCCACACCTGCCGCTTTCGCCTTTACGGTTCCGCTGACTTTGCCATTGGCATCTGTTGTTGTGGCTACCTCTGCAACATTCAGATCATCCACGGTCCATTCGACTGCTGTTTTATCCGTGTCACTGTTTGGATAAAATACATAATCAGGAAGTGGGATACTCTGATCTATGCTTACAACCTGATACTCTGAATCTGTAATCAGAATAACCTTGCTTACATCTGTTGCTTTTGTCTCTGTCTCCTCAGTAGTTTCCGTTCCCTCAGGTTTTTCGGTTTCTTCCGTCTTTTCGGTTGACTCCGTCACTTCGGTAGCTTCTGTGTTTTCCGTTGTTTCCGTCTTTTCGGTTGACTCCGTCACTTCGGTAGCTTCTGTGTTTTCCGTTGTTTCCGTCACTTCGGTTGTTTCCGTGTTTTCCGTCGTTTCCGTCACTTCGGTTGTTTTGTCTTTCTCCGTTGTTCCGGTAGTCTCTGTTTCTGCCTGTTCCGTAACTTTTGTTTTGTCGGTTACTTCAGAAGCCTTTTCATTTTTCGCATCTTCTTTTGTCTGATCTGACTGTTCATCCGTCAAAACTTCGGTCTCTCCTGTCTGTTCCACGACCTGCCCGTTTGCCGCATCTGCTGCAAATGCCATGGTATCGGAACAGATGATCATAGCGCCTGCTAATGTGATACACAGACCGCGCTTTAACCATTCCAGTCTCTTTTTTATCATAACATTTTGCCTCCCATCCTCTTATTTTTCTCTTTTGGGCAGTTTTTGCCAAACCTGCCCATCATTGGTATTGTAGCACAATTTTCCATCTGAATATAGTTTATAAGGGATTTTAAGCAAATATTAAGATTTTTTTCAATGGTTTTTACGCGTAATACTGTGCCTGTGTCTGATAAAGTCTGGCGTAGATTCCATTTTCCGCTAACAATGTGTCATGCGTTCCCATCTCAGCAATGTTTCCGGCATCCAGCACTACAATCCGGTCGCAGAATTTACAGCTACTCATGCGGTGGGAAATATAAATTGCAGTTTTATTGCGTACCATCTCATTAAAGTTCTCATAGATCTGCGCCTCGGCGATCGGATCTAAAGCTGCGGTCGGCTCGTCTAAGATCACAAACGGCGCGTCCTTATAGAGTGCGCGTGCGATTGCGAGCCGCTGTGCCTCGCCGCCGGAGACGTCGACGCCCGCACCGTTGTTGTTATAAAGCTGTGTCTTTAAACTGTCTTTCATCTTTCTCACACGTTCTGCCAGCTCAACTTCCTCTAACACCTCCCATGCCCTCTCTTCATCCACTTTGCTGCTTGCAGCGATATTTTCGCCGACCGGCAAGGAAAACATTGCAAAGTCCTGAAAGACAACGGAAAATGCTCTCGTATATTCCTCATAGTTATATTTCCAGATATCGATGCCGTTTAACGTGATCGTACCCTCCGTCGGCTCATAGAGACGGCAGAGCAATTTGATCAATGTCGTTTTTCCTGCACCGTTTTGTCCGACTAACGCCATTTTTTCCCCAATATTAAATTTTAAACTGACATGGCTTAACACCTGTGTCCCACAGTCCGGGTAAGCAAAACTTACATCATGAAATTCAAATTCATATTGTCCGTCATCCCGCTTTTCGATCGGCAATGTACCATCGTAAGCCATTGCCGGACTTTGTATAAATTTATCAAAAACGCTTAAATATTCCGCACAAAATTGAAAGGAAATGACCTGTGAACCAAATTCCGTAATACAGTTCACGGTCTGTGAGATGACACCTGCATATAAGATGACATTTCCGATATCGATCATCCCGTTTAATGCTTTCATGCCTGCCAGCAGATATGCAGCGCCTGCTGCAAACTGGTTGATGCCCTCAATCATTCCCCTGTATTTTCCATTTACTTTTCCCATCTGTAAATAAATACTATAGCCCTCCACCATCTGTCTGAATTTCCCCAAAAAGAGTTTTGACAGGTCATAAAGTCTGATATCTTTGCTATTTCTTTCATCTGTCATGATCCCGGCCAGATAGCCGCCCAGTGCATTATAGTGGTCATTTGCATGTATAAATTCATACTGTTTCGCGCTGAGTATTTTTCCAAGATATAAATTCACAATTACAACAACTGCATATAAGCCAATCAAAAGCAGCGTTGATCCATAGGAGACAAAAAATGTTTTTTTCTGTTCGGCATCGATTTTCAGCAACAGCAGAAGAAAAAATACGACCGAATAACACATGGAAAAAAACTGTACAAAGATCTGGTAACAGGTATCCACCTGGTCTTTGATGTCCCCATTTCCGCCTGCCGTAAGTTTTGCGCGCCTTAATGAGTCAAGTGTTTCCTGTTTTTCAAATTTTTCATACTGCAGTTCAAATGCCTTGTCTGCCATCTGCTGTCTTATGATCTGCTGGCAGCTCTCTCCGAGCACTTCGATCCGTTTCTGGCAGAACCGGTTCACCAGTTCACAGACAAACTGCGACAGTAAAAGTGCTGCCACGCTTTTCACACATGCCTCATAATCCCCTTCGATCGCATTGTTTAAAATCTGTGCCGAAAAATAAAATACCAGAAACGGAATGGATGCCTTCATAAATCCGCCGGCTGCCATGACAACAGCCACATCTTTTTTCCCTTTGCTGATCATCTTTATAAAACTTTTAAATTCCTGCCATATCTTCTTCATGTGACTGTGCCCCTTCCTCTTTGTAATATCTGCTCTGTACCAGGAACATTTCGGCGTATCCGCCATTTTTCTGCATCAATTCCTCATGGGTTCCCTCCTCTGTGATCTTTCCGCTTTCCAGGAACAAAATATGGTCACAGAACCGCGTCGATGCCAGACGGTGTGAGATAAACAGTGCCGTTTTTCCAGTCAGCATTTCATTGTATTTCTCATACATCTCATTTTCTGCGATCGCATCTAATGCTGCGGTCGGCTCATCCAAAAGCAACAGTGCACATCCTTTATAGAGCGCACGCGCAAGCATCAGTTTCTGTGTCTCCCCGCCGGAAAGATGGATGCCATCCTCACTTACCTCTTTTCCGATAAATGTGTTCTCTTTCTGTGGAAGTTTTTGTATTTTCTCCCAGAGGCCGGCATCCTTTAATGCCTCCCTGCATTTTTCCGCATCATAGTCCTCTCCCATGCTGCATGTTACATTGTCCGCAATGGAAAAGGAATAGGTAAATGCATCCTGAAAGACTGCTGCAAGCGACCGGTACCACACATCAAGATCCATCGTGGCAAGATCCGTTCCGTTAATGTAAATGTGTCCCTCATCCGGCATATAAAAACCGCAGAGCAGTTTGACAATCGTTGATTTTCCGGCGCCGTTGATGCCGACTAACGCCATCTTTCCGCCTTTTTTAATGCGAAAGTTCACATCATCTAATATCTTATGGTCTGTGCCCGGATAGGAAAAACTGACATGTGAAAATTCGACTTCCACTGCCTCCTTTTCATCCTTTAACCGGACTCCCTCGCCATGGTGATATACATTCTCTAACTCTGTAAATTCCTGCATCTGTCCGACCGGCTTTAAGCAGGATGAAATCTGGCTGATCATCATCGTAAGTTCCGAAAAATAGGTGGAAAATCCACTGACGATCCCGATATAAAGCACAAAACGTGCGATGGACATTCCCTGCATCAGCTGTCCGATCAGATAGCCGTAACAGACCACATCCCTGCCAAGCTGCAGCAGCAGCCCAAAGAGATCATCCGCAAAATAACATGCCTTTTCTTTTGCCAGCAGTGCCTGGTATTTTTTGTTTGCAGCACGGTAATGTCCGCTTAACCATTCTTTCATCTGGTAAAGCCTTATATCTTTTCCGTTTTCCACTGCATATGCCTGACGGTCCAGATAGTCCTGTGTCACTGTAAGTTTCGCCTTTGCATCACGGTGTTTTAATTCGTAATTATTTGCCAGTTTATAGCTTAAGATCTGGACCAGTGAAATGATAACCAAAAGCACGACCAGCCATGCCGATACACCGGAGATCAGGGATGCGTACAGGATCAATGCCCCGGCTTCCTTTAAGAGTTCGACGTCGTAATGAAGCACACCCTCGATGCCCCGGTAGTTTCCGCTGACTGCCTCTCCCGCTTTCTTTAAAAGCTGCTGGACTTTTTCGTCCTCGCACTGCACATAGTCGAGTGACATATATTTCTGATAGGTGCATTCAATCATTGTGCCGCAGCGGAATTTTACATACTGGAACTGGTTTCTCCGTTTCAGATATCCGGTTATGATGCACCAGATGCTGTATCCGACAAAAAATGTTACCAGTTTTGCGACTACTCCGGGCAGTGTTTCCTGGGTGATCATGCCTTTTTGGTACTGCTCTAAAAACGCTACGATCATGGATGGGATCAGTATGGTGCCGAAGCCTTTGCCGATCTGGGTGATGATCTCGGCGAGAGCATAGAAGATGGTGGATCTGTCGTAGTGCCATAGTTCGCGGAGGATGTAGCGCTGGTTGGATGCGGCGGTGTAAGTTTTCGGTTGGTTCATGGTTGATGACTCCTCTCGTTTTGGGTGTGGTGGTGTGATATCACTTCTATGTCTATACTCTATCAGCTTTTTGAACTTTCACACAAAAAGTGCACGGAAGGTCATCTTCCGTGCACCAACGGTATCGCCAATATACAAAAGGCTGGAATAAAAAGGTGTGGCTGACACACCGGTCTGCCACCACAACCTGACGGCCACACCTTTTCCCACCAGCTTTTTCCGAAAACTTTTACAGCGGCAGCATAATCTCCGTCACAAACACCCCCGGCTCATTCTGTCTGTTAATGTACCCGCCATACTTTTCAACCACCAGATTGATCCGTTTTAATCCATGCCCGTGATTTCCCCGTTTTTTACTGATGTACTCCGAATCCATCTTGCGCACTGTCTCATTTGTCGCGTTCGACACCGAAATGTAAAGCTGTTTTTTGAGTACTCCGATATAAAGGCGGATAAACGGTTTTTCCGTGGTCAGTTTCTCACAGGACTCCACTGCATTGTCTAACAGGTTTCCGATCAGAGCACAGAGGTCAATATCACTGACAGCAAGTGTTTCCGAACATTTTGCCTGATAGTCGATCTCAATTCCGTTTTTCTGTGCTAAGGATATTTTCGAATTTAAAATAGCATCCAAATTGACATTTCCAGTCTCAATCAGCTGATTGACGTGATCTAAGTCCTGCTCCAGCAGTCCTAAATATTCCTCTAACCTGTCATATTCTCCCATCTTGACATACGCTTTCATTGCCTGCAGGTGATTGTGATAATCATGCCGCCAGCCGCGCATGGTAAGATAGATATTTTGTACCTCCTGCACCTGCTTTTCAAGCAGGGCATTCTGATACTCCATATTCTTCTCTTCTAAATATTTTGTGATCAGCGGTATTCTCATTTTTCGCACATATCCCCATGTTCCATATAATAACGGATAAACGCTTCATTCACACTCTTATAAGCATTCCTGCTCACCGGCACACTGCTGCCGTCACAAAGAATGCACTCCGTGCGCTGCACGCGCTCCACCGCAGCAAGACTGACTAAAAAGCTGCGGTGTGTACTGATAAATTCCGTTTTCTGTCCCGGCTGATCTTTTGCCAGCTCCTCCGCGATCTCCGAGAGATTCTTTTTGTATTCATAATCACCCGCGCTCGTGTGCAGACGGATATAATGCCCTTTCGCCTCCACACTGTAAATGGTATCGACCGGAATTTTTACAGTCTCCCCACCCACATTTTCGATCAGATAGCGCCTTTCTTTGACAAGCGCATAAGAAATCTCATCCAGCAGAGAAAACAACTTTGTCTCCTCCACCGGTTTTAAAAGATAGCGCAATGCGCCAACCTCATACCCTTCAAACACATACTCACTGCGGTTCGTCAAAAAAACGATGGGAAGTTTTTGATCTTTTTTCCGGATCTCCTTTGCGAGCGCCATGCCATCCATGCCGTCCATATCAATATCCAAAAGGAGCAGATCGAACGGGAAACTGTCCGGATGCTCAAACAACAGCTCCTTCGCACTGCCATAGCCAAAATATGTAACAGTGTCATTCCCTTCGTCTGCCCACTTTCTGATCAGTTGCTCCATATATTCTAACTGGATCTTTTCATCTTCACAATATGCAATATTCATTCTATTCCTGATCCTTGCATTTTTGTTACTGTTCACACACAAGTGTGACCCGTAACTTATTTTTACCTGACTTTTCAGCCTCCCACTGTTATTTTCTGTCTGATCTATTCTGCATAAGACTCCAGATCCTGTGCCAGCAGATAAGTAGCATCAATGATCTCTTTGGTCTGTTTCATTGCCTCTACCGCATGTTCTGCTGTCTGAAGTCCTTCTGTGGAAGAAGCAGCTATTTCTTCACCGGTTGCAGAGAGATTCGATATACTCTGGGAAATTGTGTCTGTACTGTTTAAAATGGACTGCATACTTCCCTCGATCTCTCCGATTGCACTTGCCAATGACTGCATTTCGTCATTGATGGTCTCAAATTTATTCTTTGTTGTCTCAATCAGTTCGTTCTGTTCACGGATTGAATCCGCAGAATGTTCCATACTGTCCATCGCATGTTGTGCATCTTCATTCAGATCCTGAATGATATCCGTAATCCGGTTCGTTGCATCTTTTGTCTGCTCCGATAACTGACGGATTTCTTCCGCAACGACTGCAAACCCTTTTCCTGCCTCACCTGCTCTTGCTGCCTCAATAGAAGCATTCAATGCAAGAAGATTGGTCTGGCTGGAGATACTTAAGATAGTCGCAACAATTCCTTTTACTTCCTCCACACGGTTGCTGACCTGTTTGGTGGACTCTGCCGCCTGGTTACTTGCCTGCTCCACATTGTCAGCCTGATTTTTTAATCCTGTTACCAGTCTCGCACCCTCTGCCACATTCTCCATCGTATGATTTGCCTTATCAATCATCGCTTCGGTTTCTTTTTCAGCACTGTCCGTATTCTTATGGATTTCCTCACACATCAATGCCTGCTGCTGGATTGCCTCCGCAGTACTTCCCGTGCTCTGGGCAATATTGGAAATAGATTCATTGTTGTTATTGATGACTTCCTCTAATGTCTCTAATTTTTCTTTTGCGGAATCAAAATGTTTCACCAGATTTTCCGCTGTAGCCAGCATTTTTTCAGATGCTGCAGCCTGCATTTCCAGATTTTCTTCACTAAATTTTGTAAGGAGGATAGATGCTTCATATACCGCATAAACTACTGTTGCAAGAATGATAATACTAAAAAAAAGTTCTATCCCATCGGCTCTTTTTGTAATAACCTGCACTATGATATGAATGATATTTCCTACTGCAGTTACACCAATACCATAATATACAAACTTTACATCTAAATACAAAACACATGCAACAAAGAGCGGGATTCCATATGCGTAAACAAAATTATTCTGATTCAGTAAAAGAAATACACAATATACAGCACTTCCTGTTCCAAGCAGGATTTCCCCACCCTTTTTTGAATTCCAAAACTTTTTTGCATAAGTATTCACAACAATAATTCCCGCAACTGCAGCTGCAGTCTGAAGCAGTATCGTAATCTTAAACTCCGCCAGACATGCCATAACAGACAGAATCGTCATCACTGCCAGCAGGATTATTACCACATTATATACTCTTTTATTTGCTCTTACATATTGTTCTCCTGTCATCTAAATCCCTCTTCCTTTCGCTTTTGAATGTACTTGCATAATTATAGTACACCTCTCAATAAACACACACAATACTTATTACAAATTTTTTTCATACTTTTCGACATATTGCGCCATAAAATGTGCTGTGATAAACTAAAGATATTTAAAATATTTCACATTTTGCTGCTTTCAGATGAGGTTATTATGAACTTAAAACAATATATCAGACATCTTCTTTATGATAATACAACTTATGAATCACCAGATATTTATCAGCGTTTCCGCATTGTCTGTCCGGAGTATTCGCAGCACGATATCGAAGTCAAACCATATCCCCTTCCGGAATCAGAGCACATGTTTGGCCTGATCTGGGATATCCACGAACCTCACACTGTTTCTGCCACGATCATCCCCTCCGGTACCGCCTTTACTTACGAGAAACGGTTTGAACCGGGCATGCGCACCCAGATGCACTCACATGAATATCTCGAACTTTTTTATATCGTGGACGGCGAATACCGTCAGAAGATCCTCGGCAATGAATTTACTTTCCACAAGGGGGAACTCTGCCTGATCGACCGCAACTGTGAACATCAGGAAATCTTAGACAGTGGTTCTTCCACGATCTTATTTCTCGGTATCACAAATGCTATTTTTAATGATATCATGAAACATCTGAGCACTTCCGGAAGAATTGCTTCTTTTTTAAATATGGCATTATTAGAGCAGAAAAATCTGCAGCAGTATCTGCATTTCCGTCCACAGCCGGAGGGTCTGGAAAAAATGGAACAGGCGCTTTATCAGCTGCTGTCCGAGTTAAAACAGCATGATGTTGCCTCCCCTTTGATCTGTCAGGGATTACTGCTGCGTATTTTCAGGATTCTTGGAACAAATTATGAATTTTCGCTGTCAAAACAACTGCGAAAACAGATGAACTGGATTTTATTTGAAGAGATCACAGATTATATGGAAAATCATCTGACCCAGATTTCCATTACAGGACTTTCTGAGGAATTTCATTTTCAGGAAGATTATTTTAACCGTCTCATAAAAACACAGACCGGGCTTACCTATACGGAATACTTACAGCTTCTGCGCCTGCGCCGCGCTGAAACGCTGCTTCTTACGACCGATGCCACGATCGACCAGATCACGGAAGCGGTCGGTTACCACAACAAAGGTTATTTCTATAAAATATTTACGGAACGGCACCAGCTTACGCCGGCACAGTTCCGCAAAAAGATGTAACTATTTTTTCAGATTTATCTTACAGATTCCATTTCCAGTCTCTTACCTCAGGCAGATCCTGACCGTACTCGTGGATGTACTGTTTGTGCTCTACGAGTTTGTCGTTCATCTGCTGTACCAGATAAGATCCTCTGTTTCCAAGCTGTGGCAGATATTTGATGACGTTCTTTACTAAGTGGAAACGGTCGATTTCGTTTTGTACACGCATATCAAACGGTGTTGTAATCGTACCTTCCTCCTGATAACCGTAAACGTGGATGTTGCGGTTGGTTCTGCGGTAGGTCAGCTCATGGATCAGTGTGTGATAACCGTGGAATGCAAAAATGATCGGTTTGTCTTTGGTAAAGAGTGCATCGTATTCTGCATCGCTGAGTCCGTGCGGATGTTTCGTGTTCGGCTCTAATTTCATGAGATCGACAACGTTGATCACACGGATCTTAATCTCCGGCAGTGCCTCTCTTAAGATCGTAACGGCTGCCAATGTCTCTAATGTCGGTGTATCACCGCAGCATGCCATAACTACATCCGGCTCTTCGCCCTGGTCGTTGCTTGCCCACTCCCAGATGCCGATACCCTGTGTACAGTGTTTGACTGCCTGCTCCATGGTCAGCCACTGCTGTCTCGGATGTTTGGATGTCACGAGCACATTGACATAGTTGCGGCTGCGGATACAGTGATCGAAGCAGGATAATAAACAGTTTGCATCTGGCGGCAGATAAAGGCGTACCACGTCTGATTTTTTATTTGCAATGTGGTCTAAGAACCCCGGATCCTGATGTGTAAATCCATTGTGATCCTGCTGCCATACATTCGAGCTTAAAATCAGGTTCAAGGATGCAATGGACTGTCTCCACGGAAGCTGGTTGCAAACCTTTAACCATTTTGCATGCTGTGCACACATGGAATCAACCACACGGATAAATGCCTCATAACTTGCAAAGAATCCATGACGTCCGGTTAACAGATATCCCTCTAACCATCCCTCACACATATGCTCACTCAACATAGAGTCCATGACACGTCCGTCATGTGCAAGGAATTCATCCGTATCATAAGCCTCACCGTTCCAGTCACGGTTCGTTGCCTCAAATACTTTTCCAAGACGGTTTGACATCGTCTCATCCGGTCCGAAAATACGGAAGTTCTTTGCATCTTCATTTAACTCGAAAATATCTCTGACAAATCCGCCAAGTTCGATCATATCCTGCGCTTCCACAGCACCCGGCTTTGGAACATCCACAGCATAATCTTTAAAATCAGGCAGACGCAGATCGCGCAGTAATTTACCCCCGTTTGCATGCGGGTTTGATCCAATCCTGCGGTCGCCGGTCGGTGCTAATGCCTTTAATTCCGGAATCAGTTTTCCGTCCTCATCAAACAGCTCCTCCGGATGATAACTTAACAGCCAGTCTTTTAACATCTGAAGATGTTCCGGTTTGTCCATCATGATCGGAACCTGATGTGCACGGAAAGAGCCTTCGATCTGATTGCCATCCACTACCTTTGGTCCTGTCCAGCCCTTCGGGGTGCGGAGTACGATCATCGGCCATTTCGGTCTGGTCAGATCATCATTTTCTCTCGCATTTTTCTGGATCGCCTTGATCTCATCCATCGCCTGATCTAAGGCAGCCGCCATCTTGCTGTGCATATCCATCGGCTCATCGCCCTCCACGAAATACGGTTTCCAGCCGCATCCGTCGAAGAAATGCTCTAATTCTTCACGGGAAATACGTGCTAAGATGGTCGGGTTGCTGATCTTATATCCGTTCAGATGCAGGATCGGTAAAACCGCACCGTCTGTTTTCGGGTTTAAAAATTTGTTGCACTGCCAGGAAGTTGCAAGCGGTCCAGTCTCGGACTCACCGTCTCCGACGATACATGCTGCAACCAGATCCGGGTTGTCAAATACCGCACCAAAAGAGTGTGCCAGTGAATATCCAAGCTCACCGCCCTCGTTGATGGAACCAGGAGTTTCCGGTGCAACATGGCTTGAGATACCGCCCGGGAAAGAAAACTGTTTACACAGTTTTTTCAGTCCGTCCATATCCTCTCCGATGTTCGGATATACCTCGCTGTAAGTTCCCTCTAAATATGTATTTGCCACAAAAAAGTTTCCACCGTGGCCAGGACCGGAAATTAAGATCATATCCTGATCATATTTTTTGATGACACGGTTTAAATGAACGTATACAAAGTTCTGTCCCGGAACGGTTCCCCAGTGTCCGACGATCTTTTTCTTTATATGATCCATCGTCAACGGCTCGCGTAATAACGGGTTGTCCAGTAAATATAACTGTGCTGCTCCAAGATAGTTTGCCGCACGCCAATAGGCGTCCATTTTTTTCAGGTACTCTTGGGTAACAGGCTGCTTTTCCACAGCGTTTACTTCTGCCATGCTGCTTTTTCCTCCTTTATTGAAACATTTCCTGTCTCGTTTGTTATATTTTAGACAATCTTTTTTCGGAGGGCAATTTCCCATTCCTGTTATCTTGTAAAAAAGTTACCTGATCCGACTGGTTGTGTGACAGCCTTTTTAGTTTTTCCTGACAGCAAGACAGTAATTAACATGCTCAAAGGCTTTCATATCCGCCCCTGCCTTGTCGATAATATCCCTTTGAATATCATCCGGTGTCAACAACTCATAAATCAGAAAGCCATGTTTCTCCAGGAGTTTTTCAATCTCGCTATAGGAAAAGGCTGATTGCATTGGCTCGCCACCTGCTTTTGCCATCATAATTGTGTTCTGCACACGCTTTTCGGAAGCATCAAAGAAATTCTCATCTGGATAATCAAACACAAGCGAACTCCCATCCGCACAAAGTTCGGAAAGTGCAGCCAACATCGTATTGATTGCTTCCGTCGAAAGATAATACGTTACGCCGAGCCATGAGAAAAATGTTTTCACAGATGCGTCACCCCCCCATCGATCAGACGTTCCGCTACATTATCTTTCGTAAAATCCGCAGGAACAAAGGTGAGATTATCAGGAATCGTCCAACCGGCACGGGTGATCCGTTCTATTTTATCTTTCTGCGTCAGGGGATGATCGACTTCAAATACCCTATGTTTTGATAAGAATTCTTTTTCCCGAAGAGCGAAGGTATCCAGATCTGCGCCGAGCATAACATATTGCTTTGTGCCAGTCAGAACGGCGGCATATTCTTCTGCTGTCATCAGCTCTTTTGCAAGATGATCCGCGAAAACCGGATGATCTTCATTTTCTGCATGAAACGCCCGTCCAAATGAACTCATCAGGGCAGTAATACTAACTTCGTTATTCATTCCTTTGTCCTCCATCTTTGATGTTTCCCCTATTTTTCTTCCATTTCTTTCGTATTTGCATGAAACAGCTCCAGTGCCCGTATGAAGCAGTTGCATTTCTACGGTAAGACCTGTGTCATTTACAGGCGTGCTGAGTGTATTGATTACAAAACGCAGAGCAAACCTTCATCTATCAGGTCTTGCTCTGCGTCTAAGCGTCTGGCGTTTTAATTTCTTCAATTTTTTTATTTCTAAAATAAATCACACAAGTATATTTACATTTCGGACAAAATAACGGAAAATCCTCTAACACCGTATGTGGACGTATCTGTGTCCTCGTTTTCCCGCCGCATCTGGGACAGTGAAGCCACTCTAATTTCTTTTCTATATTTTCAACCATTTATACCACCTCACCTTTTCCTGATTGCAATGATCTTTACGCTCTCTTAACCTCTTGAATCGTCATAATATCTCAAGCGAAATCTGCGTGGTTCGTTATGCGTTTTTCTCATATAACTTTCTCATTGCGCTGCCAATACTGCATCTCTAAGATACATTTTATCCATGTCGCACCCTCATCATATTCGTACTTCAAGGATAGAGTTGATTATCTGTCGGAAACCATAGTCGAGGAACTCCTCTTCTGTCATACCATTCTGCGCGCAAATGAATTTTCCCTTTGTCTCGGCAAGCGCAAGCAGCGAATCAATGCTTGTGGAGAGGACATAGACCGTCAGCACAGGAACAACTTCTTTTCTTACCTCGCCGCTTTTCTGCCCACGCACAATGAGTGTTTCAAGAATCTCATTTATCTCCGTCCCAAGGCAAAGTATATTTTTCACTGTATCTGAAGCTGCCACTTGCTCGATCTCCGCCGCGCCAGAACGCTTCAAGGTTTCAAGCGAGTGGGGATACTATGTAATTTTGACATTGTCAACCAAAAAATCGCAAAGGAATTTTCACCGCATGAAATACATGGAACGCCGCGGAAGTGGTCTACGCAAATTTTGGCTTTCTGCATAGAATCCAAATCAAAGAAAGAGCTTGCATCATTTTGCGGCTTCAAAGATTTAAGGAACTTCACTTTGAAACATATCAACCCGTTTGGGTATAAGAAAACCCCGGAAAACCTTGATTTTCCGGGGTTTGTAAACATAATTCGATTGTCTCTTTCGAGATAATTATCTCTTTGAAAACTGTGGAGCGCGACGAGCTGCTTTGAGACCGTATTTCTTACGCTCTTTCATACGAGGATCACGTGTTAAGAATCCTGCTTTCTTTAATACTGGTCTGTAGTCAGCATCTACATTTAATAATGCACGAGCGATACCATGACGGATAGCTCCTGCCTGTCCTGTGTATCCACCACCGCGAACGTTTACTAAAACGTCGAATTTATCAGCTGTCTCGGTAGCAGTTAAAGGCTGACGAACAACAACCTTTAATGTCTCTAATCCGAAATACTCATCCATATCTCTTTTATTGATGGTAATTTTACCTGTACCTGGTACTAAATATACTCTGGCAACAGATGATTTTCTTCTTCCTGTTCCGTAATACTTTGTATTAGCCACTGTTTTTCCCTCCTAATTAAAATGTTAAAGCTTCAGGTTTCTGAGCTGCATGCTTGTGATCCGGTCCAACGTATACGAATAATTTTGTATACATCTCTCTTCCTAAAGGTCCCTTTGGAAGCATGCCTTTTACTGCGTGCTCGATAACTCTTTCCGGATGTTTCGCTAACATTTCTTTTAAGGTAGTCTCTTTCATACCACCTACATAATCAGAGTGATTGTAGTAGATCTTCTGGTCTAATTTTTTACCAGTTACTTTAATCTTCTCAGCGTTAACAACGATTACATAATCACCTGTGTCGATGTGCGGTGTAAAGATTGGTTTATTCTTTCCTCTTAATACTTTAGCAACTTCAGATGCTAAACGTCCTAATGTCATACCTTCAGCGTCAACTACATACCATTTTCTATCAATGGTAGCTGGGCTAGCCATAAAAGTTTTCATTGATCTTCCTCCTAGAAATAATGTTACGGAACACCTCTGCAATGTGAATGTCCAGGACACACCGCTTGGTATTCAATAAATTGTTTATAGTTTAAATGTCGCTCCGGGGCTTTGGATTGACATTACTTCACTATCACAGACTCAAATAGTATAGTACACGACGCCTTGTGTGTCAAGGATTTTTTTACTTTAGATCAAACTTTTTACAAATAAAACTATCTTCCAAATTAACTCTGAAAGAGGCGGATATCCTTTATCAGATGTCCGCCTCTAATCTGCCTATTTCGTTATCTCAAACTTAAATTTATTACTGCTCCATACATTGTCCTTAAAATGAATTTCGATTGTTTTCCAGTCCGCCGGAACCTCATACCCAATCACACCATTCATTTTTTTCCCTGCTGCAATGGTTCCATCTAACTGATTTTGATCATTTTTCTCCAAAAGAGCACTCACTGAATAATTCAGTGCATAATCGTCCGCATATGCTTCAAAACTCGCCATACTGCTTATATTTATCTCAGAATCAGAATTATTTGCGATTTCAAACTCTACCAGAACAAACTCATTTCCATCTGCCGGTTTATTATACTCTGACCCGCTGCTCTGCGTATAATTGACCATTGTAACCTGCACATCATTCATTTCTGCAGTTTCACCAATACCAAATATATCCTTCTCACTATCTTCTTGTTTGACAGAGGTATCTTCTGTAGTATCATTCACCACATCAGCCTTGTTATCTGTATTATTCTGCGTCGAGGCATTCTCTACCTTTTTCGTTTTATCCGCTCCACCGCCCGACATTGCTGCAATAATAATAACCACCACCACAACGATCACGATCCATTTCCCGATACCGCCCTGTTTCTTTCTGCAGTTTGGGCAGACCTTCGCGCCTTTCGGTATCTCACTCTTACAGTGTTTGCACAACTTTGTTTCATTTTCCATTTCATAATCCTCCTTGTTTTGCGGAGCAAAATGCGAGCCCTTTGGTGAGCAGAGGATTTTACTCCTTGTTTTGCGGAGCAAAATGCGAGCCCTTTGGTGAGCAGAGGATTTTACTCCTTGTTTTGCGGAGCAAAATGCGAGCCCTTTGGTGAGCAATGCCCAGCACTCTTGGCACGTATTTTACTCCTTTGTTTTACTACTTTTTATTTCATCCTACTTTATGCTACTTTATCCTACTTAGTGGTATATGTCAACCATTTATCGTATATATAAAAATAGAGTTATTTAATCGAAAACGAAATGAGGCTGTCTATGAAACCATTAAAAAATAAAGTAAGCATCACACTTGATTCAGACATCATTGAACAGTTAAAGCTCCTCGCCGAGCAGGACGACCGTTCTTTTTCCCAATATATCAATATGATATTGAAAGAATATCTGACCCAGGCGGACAAAAAGAAAGAAGCGTAAAACATCTCTGTCTTATGCTTCTCCCATCTTAGCCGTATTTCATTTATTTTTGGTATGCACCGTGCATACATTTTCACATTATATAATGTTGAGTTCAAATAGTAAGTTCAATTTTTGACTGTCAAATTACATTTAAAATAATATTGCTTCTAAGATCGCGCAGATGGCAGCTGCAGCAAAAAGAAATATAAATTCCGCTGCAGCATAACCGATCAGTCTTACGAACCGGTTCTTACTGTTTACAACCGGTATGTTTCTCCGCATTCCCATATAATCACAGACAAAAAATATAAATACGATCTGCGACAGCCAGACCACCAGCCGTTCCAGTGTCAATTTTGACTGCGGGAGCAGTTTTCCATTCGCATCATGCGCTTCTAACGACCACGCAGTAACTGTGACCAACGCATATCCTATGACTGCGACGATCATTTTCCATACTTTTCCTGTCCGAAATCCCGGTATTTTATAAAAAGGGATTTCACCGGCTTGATCTTTTTTACAGCTCTGCGCACAATAAAACTTATTTTTATCACTATCCATACTACTGCAGGGGATTTCCGCTGCATTGCAGATATCCGCCTTAAGTTCATCCACATTCTGATACCGGTCCTCAGGGTTTATCTTAATGCATTTTAACACAATCGTCCTGAATTTTCCTTCGGTCAGCTTTTCCATCGGGAACTCTCTCACAAGCATATAATTAAGCAGCACACCCATCGCATAAATATCGGTTCTCGCATCCGTCTGTCCGAACCCAAACTGTTCCGGTGCCGCATAGCCTTGCGTTCCCATCATAACAGTATCCTTTGACTTGCCAGGCTGGTAGATTCTCGCAATGTCAAAATCGACCAGCTTCACTTCCCCCTCATTGGTCAGAATCACATTCTCTGCTTTCAAGTCTCTGCATATGACTGGCATTTTTGCATGGTGCAAAGGGTAAAGCGCATTGCACAGACAGATTATGATATCAGCAGCGTCTTTCTCCGAAAAATATTTTTCTTTTAACATTTCTTCCAGATTTTTTCCGCTCAAGTACTCCTCAATCACGATCAGATTCGTATCGGTCTGAATACACTCATAGATCTTTGGTATATACGCATTCGGATTTTCCTTTAAAAAAAGATAAATCTCCTCCAGGTCCAATGCAACATACTTTCGCACACCAATCACACCATTCACTTGGTTTCTTACGATATGTACTTTTTCATTGTCACCCAGTCTGCCAAGATCCACATATTCTGACAAACAGTACTCCTCATCTAACCGCATATAATTTCCCACCATTTTCTTGCATTCATCTGTACAACACGATATTATAAATGTCAGGGCAGTTCATGCGCCCAAACCAGCATTTACAATTTGTAGTATAAAAATATTTTATTATTTTTTACAGTACAATTCAAGGAGACTTTATGGATCAGAAAACGACCGGCGAACTGATGCAGCTTCTCTCTTCCGCCAAAAATATTTCCGATTTAAAACAATACACTGACGCACTTGCAGACATGACATCTTCCGTGACCTTTCCGGAATATTTAAATGAACTGATGCATGCCCGCGGCGTGACCGCCTCAAAACTGATCTCTGCAGCCCAGATTCAGCGCAATTACGGCTATCAGATCTTAGACGGCAGGCGAAGTCCCTCCCGTGATAAAGTCATTTCTCTCTGCCTTGCACTAAAGCTTGAGCTCCCGGAAACACAGCGTGCTCTCACGCTCACAAAAAACGGACAGCTCTATTCCAAAAACAAACGGGATTCCATCCTCATTTTTGCTTTTGGGAAAAAGCTGTCCGTGATTGACACAAACGTGCTTTTAGAAGAAATGAATGAGCCTGTTTTAAACTGACTTCTGCATCATTCAAAAACATCCTGCCCTGTTGTAACATCTTTTCAAAGTGCACTTCTTTCTCATTCTACGTTTTCAAACTCGATCCCCATCATCGTAAGCCCGTGTGCCGGCGCCGTAGGCCCTGCCGCGCTGCGGTCTTTCTTTGCAAGAATTCCTTTTACCGCCTCCGGTTTGATCGCACCACCGCCAACCTGCACTAATGTCCCTGCAATGATCCGTACCATATTGTAAAGGAAACCGTTTCCCGTCACGCGGATCGTGATGATATCTCCTTCTTTTTCCACATCACAGGCATAGATCGTGCGCACCGTCGTCTTTACCTGTGCACCGATCGCACAAAAACTCTTAAAATCATGCTCTCCCTCAAGATAAGATGCCGCTTTTTTCATTTTCTCCACATCCAGTGGATAATGATAAAAATAGGTATCCAGCCGTCTTGTCGGCATACGGAATGTCCGGTTTAAAATACGGTATTCATAAGTTTTTCTGCTGTTCTGATAGCGCGGATGCCAGCCATCCTCCACCTCACAGGATCCCTGCACCACAATATCTTCCGGCAGTCTCTGATTGAGTGCAAATGCAATTTTATCTGCCGGCATCCTCGTGTTCGTATCAAATACTGCAATATTTCCAAGGGAATGTACACCCGAATCCGTCCGGCTCGCACCGCTCACCACGATCTGCTCGCCCAGAAGATTCGAAAGATTCTTATTTAGCACTTCTTCTATCGTGATACCGTTCGGCTGCACCTGCCATCCTTTGTAATTCGTGCCGTCATACGCCACGATCATTTTTACACGCATAGTAATCTCCTGTTCTGAGCCGCATGCTGCGATAAAGCGGCAACAATCTGACCTTCCCGCAGACATATTTTTATATATTGCCGTAAAAGCCGCTTGTTTTTCCAACAGACAAATATCCCTGGAATCAAGCTTATTTTTCACGCTGACTTTCTGTTCTGTTTAAAAAATCCGTAGAACAGAATAGTCCGTGCACTTCAATATCCAATGGGTGAAAACCTAATCTCTCAGCATCATTTCGCCCATTCCTTCTTTCTTTTCAACATCTTTTTCACTGTTTTGGGCGAAATCTTCTTCTATTTTCCCGTTTCACCCTGGATTTTTCATTTTTGCGGGCTATTTACGCTGGTTCATGTCATTTTCGCCCATTTTCCTGTATTTTGACTGATTTTCTATCAACAAATGGGTAAATTACTTCTATTTTTCATCTGTTTCGCCCATGTTCAAACTTTTGTATGAATGGAACTTCTTCTTAGCCAGGTGAATATTCCTCCTGTGAGATTTTTTCATTCATAAGATTCGGGTGGCAAAGGGTGGCACACAACTTAGTGGTTGTCAAATTGCACAAAGCCGCTACTATTTTCCAGCTTTGTGCAATACCATTCCAAAATGACAAAATACCCTGCCGGCATTCCATCATGAACCTCAGCCTGCCGGCACTGCAAAAATTTCCCGCGTCATAACTTACCTTACTGCGGAAACGGTAAAAAGAACCTGCACAGCAAAATAACCACAAAATACCCAATCACAAGCACATATGCTTTATGATCCACGCCTGCGTAACGCAGAGGTTTCATCTTGGTTCTGCCCTCGCCGCCATTGTAGCAGCGCGCCTCCATAGCCATCGCAAGGTCGTCTGCTCGACGGAACGCAGAGACGAATAACGGTACCAAAAGAGGAATCATGTTTTTCACTCTCAGTAACAGATTTCCGCTCTCAAAGTCAGCACCTCTCGCCATCTGTGCCTTCATGATCTTGTCTGTCTCCTCGATGAGGATCGGGATAAAACGAAGTGCAATCGACATCATCATCGCGATCGCATGAACCGGAACACCGATCTTTGATAACGGCATCAGTGATTTTTCCAGACCGTCCGTGAGCTGGTTTGGTGTCGTCGTAAGTGTCATGATCGAGGTTCCAAGGATCAGGTAGGTCAGACGGATCGCCATCAGAATCGCATTCTGTGCCCCCTCTGCCGTGATCTTAAAGATCCAGAATTTCACGATCGGCGTACCAGGTGTCAGAAAAAGGTTGAATGCCGCCGTGATCAGCATCAGCACCACGATCGCCTTCAAGCCCTTTACCATAAACTTAAATGGAACTTTGGACGTTCTGATGCAGAAGATCAAAAATACAGTCGCAAACAGAAGTGCCGCAATCCCTTTAAAACAAAACAATGATATAATATAAATAAATGTAGCAAACAGTTTTACGCGCGGGTCCAGTTTATGAATGACGGAATCCGCTGGATAATACTGGCCCAGTGTAATATCTCTTAACATCTTCTTCCTCCGAACCGTTACATATGAAAGTCTGTTTTTCCAGAATCTATTCCGGTCAGCGCCTCGAGCAGACAAGCTCTTGCCTCCGCCACCGTGGTTGCATCTGTATCCACATTCAGACCTTTTTCCTTCAGTTCATGCATCAGGTAAGTCACCTGCGGTGCTGCAAGTCCAACCGCCTCAAGTTCTTTGTAGTGGCGGAATACTTCTTTTGGCGCACCGTCTAACATCACACTGCCGTGATTCATCACGATAATACGCTCCACATATTTTGCGACGTCCTCCATGCTGTGCGATACTAAAATAACCGTAATACCGCGTTCCCTGTGCATCCGCTCCACAAGATCTAAGATCTCATCACGTCCTGCCGGATCAAGTCCCGCCGTCGGCTCATCTAAGATCAATACCTCCGGCTTCATGGCAAGCACGCCCGCAATCGCAACACGGCGTTTCTGTCCACCGGAAAGATCAAACGGAGACTGGTAATAAAGCTCCTCCGGCAGTCCGACACTCCGCAGCGCCTCAAATGCCCGAAGACCTGCCTCCTCTTTCGACAATCCCTGATTTTTCGGTCCGAAACACACGTCGTCAAAGATCGTTGTCTCAAACAACTGATGCTCCGGATACTGAAATACCAGCCCGACGCGGTTTCTCAATTCACGCAGGTCAAAATCATCTTCATAAATATCCTGACCATGAAAATAGATCGTCCCGGATGTCGCCTTCATCAGACCGTTCAAGTGCTGGATCAAGGTGGACTTTCCGGAACCGGTATGTCCGATCACGCCGATAAACTGTCCATCCTCGATCGTTAAATTTACATCCTTTAACGCCTGGATCTGGTACGCAGTCCCTTCGCTGTATACATAATTCACTTTATCTAAAATAATTGACATGTTCATCCTCATTTCTGGGGCACCCACTGCAGAGCAGCACCCCAAAAGCCTTCCATTTTACTCAAAATCAGATGATCTTTTAAAAACATATAACCATAAAATGCCTGCTCTACTGATATTCCATCTCTGCGCTCCACATCATACACGTTCCACAATCATGCTATCATCGTGCTCCACATCATACACATTCCATGATCATGAATCGATCTGTGCGATTCGCAGAATATGCCCCACAAGTTCTTCCCGCGTCAGCACGCCAAGCGGAATATCAAGTCCAGACTGTCTGAGCAGGTCAGCAAGGATCGTAACCTGCGGTACATCCAGCCGGTATTCCTTTAACTTTCCGACCTGGGAAAAAATTTCGCGCGGTGTCCCCTGCATGACAACTTTCCCCTTGTCCATCACAATCACCTTATCTGCACCGACGACTTCTTCCATATAATGTGTGATCAGAATGATCGTGACACCCTTTTTCTGATTGAGTTCATGCGCAGTGCGGATGACATCCGCTCTTCCGTTTGGGTCAAGCATTGCGGTCGGCTCGTCTAACACGATGCACTTTGGCTCCATCGCTACGACACCCGCGATCGCAACGCGCTGTTTCTGACCTCCGGAAAGTTTGTTTGGCGAATGATGACGGTATTTTAACATACCGACTGCCTTTAAACTCTCCTCCACACGCTGCCAGATCTCATCGGTCGGCACACCGATATTTTCCGGTCCGAATCCGACATCCTCCTCCACTACACTGGCAATGATCTGATTGTCCGGATTCTGGAAAACCATTCCGGCGGTCTTTCGCACCGGAATGACATTCTCCTCTTTTGAAACATCCATGCCGTCCACAAAAAGACTACCCTCGGACGGGGCTAACAGTGCATTGATATGCTTTGCAAGCGTAGATTTACCGGAACCGTTATGTCCTAAAATTGCGATAAAATCTCCCTGCTTCACATCGAGATCCACATGATCTAAGGCAGTCTGGATCGACTCTACGTTTCCCTCTTCATCACGTCTGATATATTCATGCACAAGCTGTTTTGCCTTAATAATTCCCATCTGTTTTTATTCCTTCCCGTATCAGTCATCCCAGCGCAGTCTGTGCAGTTCTCCCTGCAGCTTCATATGGTCAAACTGATTCTGTCTGAGTGCCTCATAGAGCACGATCGCAACGGAATTTGACAGGTTCAGTGAACGTGTCTCCCCGATCATCGGGATCCGCACACAGGTATCCGGATTGGCTTTTAAGATCTCCTCCGGGATTCCTGCACTCTCTTTTCCAAACATAATATAGCAGTCCGGCTCGTAGGAAACCTCTGTGTATACATGGCGTCCCTTTGTCGTTGCCATATAGATCTTTGCACCCGGATTTTTCTCACAGAAATCATCCCAGTTCACATAGGTCGTCACATCAAGCTCACTCCAGTAATCCATCCCGGCACGCTTGATCGATTTTTCATCAAGATGAAATCCAAGCGGTTCGATCAGATGGAGCCTTGTCCCTGTTGCGACACAGGTTCTTCCGATATTTCCGGTATTTGCCGGGATCTCCGGCTCATATAAAACAATATTTAACTTTGCCATAATAATCCTCATTTCCAGGCAGTCTGCCAAACAGACCACAATATGAAAAATAAGCTGTCATGCCTGTTTTTCACCCTGTTTTCTCAGCCCTGTAATAAATGCCTCCATGCGGTTCATCGCCTCTTTTAAATTCTCCAGCGAATACGCATAGGAAATACGGATAAATCCTTCCCCGCAGTCTCCGAATGCCGTTCCCGGAACGACTGCAAGCTTCTCTGTATTTAAAAGCTCCGTGGCGAACTGCTCGGATGTCATACCGAATTCGCTGATGCATGGGAACACATAAAATGCTCCAAACGGCTCGAAACAGGATAATCCCATCTCCTTAAAACGGTGCAGCAGATAGCGGCGTCTTCCGTTGTATTCCTCACGCATCTGTGCCACATCCTCATCACCGTTTTTTAATGCCTCCACGCCTGCGTACTGGCTGGTGGACGGTGCACACATGATCGCAAACTGGTGGATCTTTAACATCTGCTCAATGATCACACGCGGTCCACATGCATAGCCGAGACGCCATCCTGTCATGGCATGTGATTTGGAAAAACCGTTGATCACGATCGTTCTCTCCCACATTCCCGGCAGAGACGCAATCGTCACATGTTTCTCAAGGTAGGTAAGCTCTGAATAGATCTCGTCACTCAATACAAAAATATCATGTTTTTTGATCACTTCCGCGATTTTTTCAAGATCTGATTTTTCCATGATTGCCCCGGTTGGATTGTTCGGGAACGGAAGTACCAAAAGCTTTGTCTTTGGCGTGATCGCAGCCTCTAACTCTTCTGCAGTCAGACGAAATTCGTTTTCTGCCTTTAACTCGATCACGACCGGTACTCCGCCTGCTAAAACAGCACACGGCACATAGGACACATAACTCGGCTGTGGGATCAAAACCTCATCCCCCGGATCTAACATAGCACGCATTGCCGCATCGATTGCTTCACTGCCTCCGATCGTCACCATGATCTCATGATCCACGTCATAAGATATCCCGTAATGACGGTTCAGATAACGGTCGATCTCTGTCTTTAACTCTTTTAAACCTGCATTTGAGGTATAATGTGTTTTTCCTTTTTCCAGGGAATAAATACCCTCGTCGCGGATATGCCACGGCGTATCAAAATCCGGCTCGCCGACACCAAGGGAGATTGCGTCCTTCATCTCATGTACCACATCGAAGAACTTACGGATCCCGGACGGCTGGATCGTTGTAATTGTTTTATTTAATGGATCTCTCATATTACATCTCTATCCTTTCATCTTTTGCCGGTTCTGCCATAACGGTTCCGTGATCTTTGTATTTTTTCAGAATAAAATTCGTCTTTGTACTTAAAACAGAATCAAGCGGTGAAAGTTTATTGGAAACAAACTGGGAAACCTCACGCAGTGTCTTTCCCTCGATCGTTACCATAAAATCAAATCCGCCGGAGATCAGATAAACGGAATTTACTTCCGGATAGTTGTAAATGCGCTCTGCCACCTTGTCAAATCCCATTCCGCGCTGTGGTGTGACACGCACCTCGATTAAAGCTGTCACCTTTTCAATTCCCGCCTTATCCCAGTCGATCAGGGTATGGTATCCGCAGATAATATGCTCCTCTTCCATTTTCTGAAGCTCATTTACCACGGCTGCCTCATCTACACCTAAAATAATTGCCAGTTCCTTTAAATCAATTCTGCTGTTCTTCTCTATAAAAGTTAAAATCTTTTCACGCATGATAATCCTATCCTCCATAATTTGTACTCTTTTGAGCACTGCTTTAATCCATAACAACAGATCTGCCCGCTAAACGAAACTTGCAGTCTGTTTTTGTGTGAAAAATCTGATTTTCACACATTATACAACTTTATATAATTCGTCCGTCTTCGGCGGCTCTAAAAACCGTCTCTCATCCTCATTTAATAAAACTCTGTCATTTCCGGCTGTTGCTTTTCCGATAATTGTTGCCGGTATTCCTGCTTTTTTCAGTTCATTTACCAGCAGATTGCCATCGGCTGCTGCCATCAGCATAGAACCGCTTGAGATCAGTTCATATGGGTTGATTCCGAAAAATTCACAGATCTCGATTGTTTCCTGACGAACGGGAATCTTTTTTAAATCGATTTCAAGTCCGACGCCAGATGCTTCTGCCATTTCCCAGAGTGCACCAAAGATACCGCCCTCTGTGACGTCATGCATAGCACTAACGCCAGACCGAACGGCGACTGCAGCCTCTGAAAGCACGGATAAATATACATCCAGTTTTTTCGCATTTTCGATAAATGGTGCAGAAAATCTTGTTAAAAGATCTTTTTCTTTTTCCTTTGCAATGATGGAGGTTCCCTCGATCCCGATCCACTTTGTCACAAGAATATCCATGCCCGGCTTTGCCCCTCCGGTAGAGATCAGGCATCCGTCTTTTACTTTGCCGACACCACAAACGGAAATAACCGGCTGGTTGACAACTGCCGTGATCTCCGTATGACCGCCCATGACCTGCACGCCTGCCTTTGCACATGCAGCTTCTACCTGCTGCATCATCTCTCTTAGATCAGGCTCTTCAATCTCCGGTGGAAGCAAGACAGTAAGCAGAACGCCGACCGGCTCTGCCCCGGCACTGGCAAGATCATTTGCCGTAATCTGGATTGCAAGTGTACCGATATCCTGTGCCGTTCCTGTGATCGGATCTGTTGACATCACAAGTGTCTCATCCTCTGCCAGCTTGACCGCCGCGCAGTCCTCTCCCACACCGGCGCCTAAGACAACCTCCGGTCTTTTGGTATGTATCTGTTTAAATACGGAGCGTTTGAGCACATTCTCCGGTACTTTTCCAATCTTCATCGCAAACTCCATTCCTGTTTATAGTTATAGGCTGTCTCTTACGAGGCAGCCTCTTTTTGTTTCTTATAATAAATTACTGACCATTTCCACCGTTATCTCCGCTGACGTCCACCTGTCCGTCTCCGACAATTGCCTGTTCCTCTGCAGACTGGTTCTCTGCCGGCTGTTCCGGTGTGGCTGCTGCCGCTGCAGTAAACTGGGCAACTGCGGCATAGATCGTTCCTTCATCACCGGTCGCCAACGCCGCACCGATTGTCGCTGATGCATTCGGATCTTCCGATGCCGTTCCAACGTTTACGATCTTTGGTGATGCCTTATAAGTACTCTTATTAAATACTTCGCGGCTCTCTTCGACACCATTTACCGTAACGACTTTCCAGAGCTGTGCCACATATCCGACATGTTTTCCCTGGGATACACTCATAGTTCCCACCGGATCTCCGGTTGCAACAAACTGTGTGCCCGGATCCTGTTCTGATACAACTTCACTCTCATATGTCACCTTACGGTTTGCAGGTCTTGTCTCTTCCCCGTAAATATTGAAGTAAACATTTTTTCCTGAAGTATATCCTTCAATATAGATCGGTACGTCCTGATTATTGACAAATTTTAAATCCTTGTAATCGCCTGCGATCGCAGCATCCATGGATGGTTTGACATAGGTAACGATCATAGAATGGTTCGAACGCTCGGTAACTTCAAGTTCCGCTAAAATAACTGCATTATATAATGTTGTGGAAACCTGGCAGACGCCACCGCCATAGGACTGTACGGTCTGTCCATTTTCATAGGCTCCGGCCAGTTCATACCCATTGGCTGCATCTAACGGTCCGATCGTCTCATAAACAGAAAACTCTTCTCCCGGATATAAAACAGTTCCATTGATCTTGCCTGCTGCCGTTGCAATATTGTCACAGCGGTTCTGGGTAGAAGAACTGTAATTCGTATTGAATCCACCGAGCAAATCTTTTACCTTAGAAAGCTCTTCCTCGCTTCCCTTCGGCTCCACGATCTCTGCTGTAAGTTCAATATTTCCACCCTGTCCGTCCCAGTCGTTACTGACGTAATTTTCGATCGCTGCAATCGACTTTTCTACGTTGACTTCAACACCCTGTGACCCTTTGATGATCTTAAATGTTCCATTTTCACGCACCAGACCATTGTCCACTGCCTTCTGATCGAGCTCATCCGCTTTCTCGGCAAGCAGTTCTGATACTGTATCATGATCTACGTTCAACACCATATCAATGACAACACTGCCATTTTCAAGGTCTTTCTTATCTTTGTATTTTTTAATCAGATTGCCGCTTTTTCCGACATCCATCGCCTCTGAAACAACATTCATATCGGTAAACTCGAGTGCCAGATCCGATGCCTTTACCTGCGTACTATGCTCTCCTGCAGTCAGTGTAAATACAGCTTCCCCTGCATTATTTACATAATCAGTCACTGCATTCAAAGCTTCCTGCTCTGTCATACCGCCGACATCAATATTGCCAATATAAACTCCCTGCGCAATACGGTCTGTGTCTTCCGCTTTTGCCTGCGTCGGATTTAAAATAGCGCCAAATGCCACGGCTAACCCCAGAGCTGCTAATATTTTACCTGTTTTTTTCATCTTTTCCCTCTGAAACTATTACTTTTGCTGAATCTTTGCTGTTCATTTTATCACAACTGCCCTCTTTTTCAAGGTGCATTACCACGAATATATTTGACTGTTTGCCCTGTTTTTAGTATATTTTACATGAACAGATTTATTACAACAGTGCCGCAAGTACAGTCGTAAGCAGCATCGTTCCAACCAGAATGATCACAACTGCTGCAAGTACTTTTTTATTTTTCTTTTTACTGAAATCATACATATAAATGTACCTCCATTTCAAAAAACACGGCACGGAAAGGATTTCACATGCCATTTTTAGGTTTATTCATTGCAGTTGTCTGCCTGTTCACATTTTTCCGTAAACGTTCAAACCGCTCCCAGGAGAACGTAACTGACCGCTTCTGGAAAAGGGAATCCATCGCAAACAACACCCGCCTACAGGATTTAAGCGGACTCCCCTATATTACCATACCTTTTGACAAATTTCCAATAGGTATGTACGAAAATGATTTATTAAAAAATTATGAAAATACCCTGCAGACGCTTTCCGGGCAAAAGATCGTCAATTTCGGCACACAGACCAATACTGATCTGAAGATCACTTACGGTACTGCCAGTCTCCCTGCCCTGACGGAATACGAACAAAATTTTACCACACTCTGTCAGACGCTTACCGCCTATGCCGGACAGCTTTTCGAACTCGGTCATACCGATGATGCCCGTACAATTTTAGAATATGGTATCAGTATCGGCTCCGACTTAAGCCAGAATTATCTGCTTTTAGCTAAGATCTATCAGTCTTCCGGCGAAAACGGACGGATCCGGGAACTCCTTGCATCCGCAGAACAGCTTGATTCTCTGATGAAACGTTCGATCGTAGAAAAACTGACCGCCATGCTCCCGGAAGATACCGCAAATACGCCGGTACAATGATCCGTATCATGCTTCATAGACATCCGGCTCGTTCCACACATAATATTTTATGGCATTTTCCCATAGGTGGCGATCAGCCGATCCGTCAGTCTTGATGCCTCGCTCCTTGTCATCTCCGGGAAATTTTCCGGCAGTTTGATCTGATAATGCGCCGCATATTCTCTTAAGTATTTTATCTGCCGTGCCGTTGCCGGCGTCTGTTTTTTCGCTTTATAAAGAAGCGGCTTTGGCATGAAATCTCCGGCAGATTCCTCCTCGTATCGTTCCCTGAGTGCCTCGTAAATCTGCCATGTTTCATATGCATCGTCAAATGCACGATGGGCATTTTCTCTTTTTACCCCAAAGTAGGCACACAGGCTTTCCAGATCCTTTTTCTGCTCTTTCGGCAAAAATTTCCTTGCAAGTTTTAATGTATCAACCGCACTCCGTTCCAATGGCATATTATGATTTACCGCCCACTGCTTTAAAAATCCATAATCAAAAATCACATTCTGCCCAACGATGATATCCTCTCCGATAAATTCAAAGAACTGCCGCATTGCCTCTTCTTTTTCCATGCCGCCCTGCACCATCGCCTCCGTGATCCCGGTAAGTTCAGTTACTTTTTCCGGTATCTTTACGTTCTGGCATAAAATTGCACCAAATTTATCGACCGCCTGATGGTTCCGGACTCTGACTGCCCCTACTTCTAAAATATGATCGGTCTTTGCATTCAGACCTGTCATTTCAAGATCAATGACTACATAATCCTGCATCCTCATCCTCCATGATCCACGTCACCTTCGCCTGATGGTCTAATGGATCCCTGTCCGTATAATCGAACAGCGCATACAATGGTTTTCCTGCCCGTTTGGGCAGTTCTTTTAATACCCGTTCCCCTTTATCCGGAAAACGATAGGAAAAACACTCCACATGCGACTGCTTTCCATTTTTGCAGTATGCCCGCGTCACCTGTTTCCATACACTTAAATCTTTTGCCCAGGCAGGCCTGCTCTTGCAGTTTTCACGGTAATAAAGATCAAAGATCAGGCTTTCTTTTATGATATCCAGGATTTCCAGATGATCAGCTTTTTTCCCTGCCTCCGTAATATTCCGCTGTTCTCCGGCAGTGATATCTCCGGCAAATGTTTCTTTGATAAATTCCAGCAAGATCTCCGAGCGCCGGATCCTCGCGTGGCTCATGCCAAAATAGCCGTTTCTCTCATAATATTTTCCAAGCTCCTGAAACATGAAAAATGCGCTCTTAAATAAAACTCCGAGCACCTTCATCGTAATTTCAAACTGCCCGCTGTTATAATACACTTCCAGCATCTCTTCCACCTGACGTATCTTTAAGACATCCTCATAGGGAAGCCACTTTGTCTTCAGCACTTCATAGGGCGGTCTGCTGTGGTATTCGATCTCATATTCTTTCGCATGCTCATACATATAGGAGCCCTTTAACACCTTTAAAAATCCAAGCTGGAGCTGGTTCGGGCGGAGTTCATAGATCTCATCAAAGGATTTTGCAAACGTGTCATAATCTTCAAATGGGAGTCCTGCGATCAGATCCAGATGCTCATGGATATTCTCATGTTTCTGAACTTCTTTCACAACTTCCTTTAACCGTTCTAACTGCATGGTGCGGTGGATCTCTTTGATCGTCGCCCCGTTCGTCGACTGCACACCAATCTCTAACTGGATCAGCCCCGGCCGCATCGTTCCGATCAATGCAAGTTCTTCTTCCCTCAAAAGATCTGCAGAGATCTCAAAATGGAAATTGGTGATTCCGTTATCATGTTCCTTAATGTAAGACCAGATCTCCATTGCATGCGCATGATTACAGTTGAATGTCCTGTCCACAAATTTTACCTGCGGCACTTCCCGGTCAATAAAAAACTGCAGTTCCTTTTTCACAAGCTCCGCATCCCGGAAGCGAAGCTGCTTTTCCACAGAGGAAAGACAGTAACTGCAGGAAAACGGACAGCCACGGCTCGACTCATAATAAATGATACGGTTTTTAAAATCGCCCGCCTTGTCATAGCAGAATGGAATGTCACTTAAATCGAGCATTTCCCGCGGTGCGGTAAAGATGATCTCATCCCCGTTCCGGTATGCGATCCCTGGGATTTCTCCAGGTTTCGATCTTTCCTCCGTGCTTTTACCCTCTCCTGTTCTCTGTGTTTCCTGTATTTTCTGCTTTTCTTTGTCTCTCCGGCTTTTCCCGGCATAATACTCCGCCAGCTCACAGAATGTCTTTTCCCCTTCCCCGATCATCACACCGGTGATCTGCGGGTGTTCTCTTAAAAAACTCTCCGTCTCATACGAAACCTCCGGACCTCCTACCCAGACCGGCACTTCCGGACGAAGCTTGTGAAATTCTTCCGCCAGTTCCTCCACAAATGCAATATTCCAGATATAACAGGAAAACATAAGAACATCCGGCTTCGCCTTGTAGATTCCCTCTAAAATATCCTCCATCTGGTTGTTGATCGTATATTCCCCGATCTCTACTGTATCGGAATCAGCCATGCCTTTTGCGTAATGTGCGGCATATGCACGCAGATTATACACGGCAAGGTTGGAATGTATATATTTGGCATTGATCGCCGTAAGTAAAATCTTCATCTGTTTTTTGCCTCCATTTTTTTCATTATAGCGAAGAAAAAACCTTGTTGCAACGTACAAAAAAATCCGGTTCCCCGCTGCCAGATTTTTACCTGACAGTGTGAAACCGGATTTTCTTTTCTTCATAGATTCGTGTGTCAAAAGGTGGTTTTCAATTTTAGGTCTGTCAAATTGCACAAAAGCGTACAATCTGTTATCTACCGCAAAATATGTCTTACGATAACGTCTATCCCTGCAATCCACAGAAGAATTGCTCCCGCAATATATGCTTTTGTCTTATGCTCAAATCCAAGGTGATATCCGGTATAGATACCGGTCACAACAACCGCGATCGTAAGTCCTGCGATCATCAGGAGCATGACAAGAAGATTTGTTCCCAGAAAGCCAAATGCAATGCCGGTCAGCAGGGTATAAATGCTGGTAACTGCCGCAATCGCCAGTAACTGTTTCCATCCAAGCTTCTGTTCACAGTGCTCTACAATGCGCTCATTTTTTATGGCTTTTGCAACCAGCCGCACTCCCAGGCAGAAAAAGATGGCTGCTGCAATGACAAACCCGGTCACTTTTTCATTGTGCGTTATGGTGTTACGGTACAAAAGTCCTGACAGGTAGCTTCCGACGAACAGCGCTGCCATCTGCCATGCAGCAATCAGTGCACACAGTTTGACAAGCTGTTTTTTGTCGATCTTTGCTACCAGTGATCCCTGACACTCCATGGCTGCAAATATATCCAGCGATATGCCTGCTATGATCAGCAGATTCTCCAACGCATTCATCTTACTCCTCCTAAAAGCGGTTCTTTAGTCTTCTGCTTTTACCGCATCCGTTTTGATAATAAATTTAACACTTCCGTTCACGCCATCTGCAATGTCAGTATAAGTCTGGTAATCAGCACCGGCATCTAATACAGCCTGGATACGGTCAACAAGCGGCTCGATATCGCCATTGTAGGAATTGATGATCTCATCGATTCCATCCTCGCTGAACTCAGTGATTCCATCTGCAAGCTGATGCGCTCCGTCAGAAAGTTCTCCAACACCATCAATGATCGCATCGGTACCATCACTTAAAGTACCTGCACCATCGTTTAACTTCTGGTTATTTGAAACAAGTGTGGATGCTCCGGTTGCAAGCTGGTCTGTACCGCTCTTTAACTGGTCAGCTCCGGTAGAAAGGGATCCGGCTTTCTCTTTTAACTGTCCGATACCACCGTCTAAGGTATTTAAACCATCGGAAAGATCAGATGCTCCTTTGTGCAGTGTAGATGCTCCGTCTGCCACTTTTCCAGCTCCCGTTGCAAGATCTCCGGCTCCTTTCTTTAACTTGGTTGCTCCGGTTGCAAGGTCAGATGCTCCTTTTTTCAGGGTTCCAGCTCCCGTTGCAAGATCGGCTGCTCCCGTCTTTAAGGTTCCGGCTCCGGTTGCAAGGTCTGCTGCTCCTTGTGCTACCTGGGCAGAACCGGCTGCTGCTGCATCTGCTCCGGTGGAAAGCTGGCTTGCTCCCTGTGCTACTTTTCCTGCTCCCTCTGCAAGAGATGCCGCTCCCTGCTGAAGTTTAGTAATCTGCTCCTGTGTATCCGGTTCCGTAAGTTTTCTCGACACTGTGTCAATTACACCTATCATACCTACACCTTCACCAACTTTTAGACTCGTTTGCGAAATTAAAGAAGATATTTTTTGAATCGCAGCAGATGCCCCTGCTACATCACTAATTGAATCAACTCCTATTGTTCCGCCAATCTGCGAAACTACCTGTGCATAAATATCGTTCGCTGCGGTTGTGTCACCTTTTGTCTCAGCAACAATACCCTGTATTAATGCGTTCTGCAGTGATGCATACTGCAGAACCGCATTATTTGCTGTGTCTTCCGATATCTCACCAATTGATGCTTTCGTCTCTGCAAGGTCAGTTCCCATCTTGTTCAACGTTCCGATCAATGTTCCCACGCCTGTATTTAACTGAGCCGCTCCATCCGATACACTCTGTGTTCCACTAACTAACGTTTTCATATTTGTTGCAATCGACTGCACCCCATCATTTAAGCTGGCTGCTCCACTCGATAACGTATTAGCACCATCGGAAAGAGATGTTGCTCCGGCAGATAACGTATCTGCTCCGGTGGAGAGATCACTTGCTCCGCCTGATAAGGTATTTGCTCCGGTAGAAAGATCTTTCACACCATTGGAAAGTGTATTCGCTCCGGTAGATACATCTTTTGCACCTTTCTTTAAGGTTCCTGCTCCGTCTTTTAAGGAAGATGCTCCTTTTGCTGCACTTGCTGAACCATCTTTTAAGGTTCCCACACCACTGATCAGTGTTGGTACACTTCCTGCTAAGGTATCCACACCACTCTTTAATGTTCCGATTCCTGTGGATAAAGTAGAAGCTCCATCCGTATAATCTTTGATACCGTTCTTTAATGTTCCGACACCGTCTTTAAACTCACCCATCTTGGATTTTAAAGTATCTACACCGTCTGCGAGCTCACCGGAACCATCTTTTAACTGATCTGTTGCATCTGTTAAAGTATCTAACATATCATCAACTTCAGAAAGATCTGCATCTCCGTCTTTGCTGATAAAGTTTGTTGCATTCATCACAACTGTCATTGTGGTGCTTAATGAGAAATTCTCCACATCTGCAGTTACTTCCACGTAATCCGGGATCGATACATCTCCGTCAAAATCAGAATCATCCACATCTAAGCTCTCTTTTAATCCCGGAAGTGCATATCCGACTACAATATTATTTTTGCCATCGGAGATTACTTTACCATTGGTAACTTTTACATTAGAAAAGCTGTCATCTAATACCATTCCGCTGATCGCAGCAAATGGGACATAGATTTCTTCCTCTTTTCCGTCGATCTTTGTTTTTACCGTCTCATTGTTGGTGTAATCAAAACGGATCGTTACTTTTCCTGATTTTCCTGCAAGTTCTTCCGGCTTTACTTCCTTACCATCCAAAGAATAGGTAATTGTCTGGGATACCGGTGTCTCTTTTGTGGAGGTTCCCTGATAATAAATATCGTTGCCGTCTGCCTGCCAGGTCAGTTTGCTGCCATCCTGTTTGAATGTCTCATCACCTTTTACATTTTCGATGTCCTTTAAGTCTGAAGCATCTTCGATGGTATCTTTATTTCCATCATTGATCAGATGATCGGAAACGATCACTTTGCGCTCTTTTCCGGTACTGTCTGCAAGGACATATACGGTTTCTTCCTTGCCGATCTCTTTCTCGCTGAACTTGATGCTGTCATCTAACGCATCTTTTAATTTGCTCTCAGCATCGGAATCTTTTGTATCTGATTTTTTGTTGTCTTTTTCGGTACTCTCTGTGCTCTCAACACTCTCAGTGCTCTCCTTTGCTGCTTTTGCTGCAAAAACGTTTGCGGTGGAAACTCCTGTTCCAACCATTCCGACAACCAGCACACCTGCGATAATACGAATCACATATTTCTTTGTAAACTTTTTCTTTAATTCCGGTAATTTCATCTTTTTTCCCTCCTATTTACTGAACTGATGCATCTTTTTTGTAACGAAAACCTGCACTTGTTGCACAGATCAATTTATCAAATACCATAAACATTGCCGGCAGAATAAATGCTACGACGACCAGACTGATCAGGGCACCTCTTGCAAGAAGCATACACAGGGAACTGATCATATCGATACTGGAATAAATTCCTACACCAAATGTTGCCGCAAAGAAACTTAACGCACTGACAATGACAGACTGCAGTGAACTGTCTAATGCGGTTCTTACTGCATCACGTTTTTCTGCTCCGTGGTTTCTTGCTCTCTTATATTTGTTGGTCATAAGAATTGCATAGTCAACGGTTGCACCAAGCTGGATCGTTCCAATTACGATCGAAGCGATAAACGGAAGAACCGTTCCGGTATAATGCGGAATACCCATGTTGATGAAGATTGCAAATTCAATGACCATAACAAGGATGACCGGTAATGAAATTGATTTTAATACAAATGCAATGATAATGAAGATCAAAATAATCGAAACTGCATTTACCGTATTAAAGTCTGTATTCGTAATGGTGATCAGATCCTCCGTACATGGAGCCTCACCAATTAACATTGCACTGTCATCGTATTTTTTAATGATATCACGGATTGCATCACACTGTGCATTTACTTCATCCGATCCGGTCTTGTATTCAGACATCACATAGATCATCTGATATTTTCCATTATCAAGCATTTCCTTGATATCATCCGGGATCATGTCTTTTGGTACGGTCGGTCCCATAACGGAATCAAGTCCCAATGCCAGTTTGACACCGTCTACATCAGAGATCTCATTTTCCATATTTCTTGCATCTTTGGAATTCAGCTCACTGCTTGCAAGGATCACATGAGTTGCACCCATATCAAAATCATTTTCCAGTGCATTTCCTGCTTTTACACTCTCTAAGTTATCCGGAAGAGTTCCTACCAGATCGTAATATACCTGATTGTGATTCTGTCCGTAGAAAGCAGGACCAATGATCACTAAAAATAAAATAATGAAAATCCAGTAATGTTTTGTCACAAATCCACCGATACGTCCAAGATCCGGTATGATGGCTTTGTGCCTTGTCTTTTCAATCCATTTATCCATTGCAAGGATCATGGCAGGAAGAATTGTAACACAACCGACAACACCAAATACAACACCTTTTGCCATAACAATACCAAGATCCATACCAAGTGTAAATGTCATGAAACACATTGCAAGGAATCCGGCGATCGTTGTAATGGAACTTCCGACTACGGAAGTTAACGTCTGTGAGATTGCATGGGACATCGCACGTTTCTTGTCATCCGGATAACGCTCCTGATTTTCCAGGTAGCTGTGCCATAAGAAAATGGAATAGTCCATCGTAACTGCAAGCTGCAATACCGCTGCAAGTGCCTGTGTAACGAAGGAAATCTCTCCGGCAATAAAGTTCGTTCCAAGGTTATATACGATTGCCATACCGATACTCAGAAGGAAGATAAACGGTAAAAGGAATGAGTCCATCGTAAGTGCAAGCACCAGTGCGGATAATCCTGCTGCGATCACAACATACATGATGACCTCACTGTTACAGATCTTTTTGATATCGGTAACGACTGCGGACATACCGCTCAAAAGACACTGTTCATTGGTCAGTCCCCGTATCTCCTCGATGGCATCAAGTGTTTCATCTGCTGACATGGACGTGTCAAATGTAATGATCATAAGCTGGCTGCCTGTGTCTGCATTCTGCAGGGAATCTTTTAAATCATCCGGCAGCATATCCATCGGGATTGAGATATCAGCGAGTGCGCCATACCATAAAACATCTTTCACATGATCGATCTCTTTTAGCTTATCTTCTAACTGTGAAATCTCTTTTTCCTGCATGCCGTCTATGACCGCCACGGAAAAAGCACCTGTTCCAAACTCATCTAACAGGATATCCTGTCCTTTCATCGTCTCAATATCTCCCGGGAGATATGAGAGGATATCGTAATTGATTCGCGTATTCATGTAGATGATCCCGGTAGGTATCAATAACAGAAAACTCAGGATCAGAATCGGAATACGGAATTTCACTACCCATTTTCCAAACTTAATCATCTTTTTCACTCTTTCTTTCTTTTTATTTTCCTGTGGCATACATTTCTCCCTGCCACAATTTCTTTTAGTGTAAAAAAAAAGACTGAATCTGAAAAGATTCAATCTAATTTCTCTGTAGTATCTTATTATACAAATTGCCCAAAATGTATATTAAAGTTAACATTTGATTCTGATTGTATATATGGAACAAAGGTTAAAGTTCCGCTAAAATATCTTCCATGGATCTCTTTATGATGTAATCATAGATCTCTGCTAACTCCCTCGCTGAGATCGTCATCCCGGACTGAATCCAGTTCATGACAATATAGCACATGGACTGTGCATAATACGCAGCAATACGTTCCGGTGTCAGCCAGACATACTTTGGTTTCTTCGTGGCTGCCGAACGTTCAAACACCCGCAGGAACACTTTCATAATACAGGATTGTGCAATGCTCTCAAACGAATTTTGTCCCTCCAGACGGCTCGCCTTCTGATAAAACTCCTTTTCTTTTTCAATGTTGGAAAACAAAAGTACCAGTGCCTCATTTACCATTCCGTTTTGTATCAGCGGCTCTGCCGGAGCGATCAGCTGTGTATCTATGATCCACTCCAAAAGTTCGTATTTGTCCTGAAAATGGTTATAAAATGTCGGCCGTATCACGCCTGCCTTATCTGTAATCTCTTTGATCGTAATCTTCTCGATCGGATGTTTTAATGCAAGCTCTTTAAAACTTTCTGCCAAAAGCGTATCTATCGCGCTCTTTCCCTGTCCAGTCATATCTCCCTCAAAGTTTTCTTACATAATCATTCTTCCAATGGTAATGCTAAGTCCTTCCGGATCATCCCGCAGATTGAGCATCCCGCCCGTCTCCACGATCCGTACCAGCGGTCTTAACGAAAAGTCCCTGAAATTCTTCGCCACAATACCATGCTGCCCGTTCGACAGCAATACTTCACATCCAATCGGATATACCGCCATTCTGCGTAAAAATATATTGACTAACTTCGGGGCAAATTCTGCTCCCGCCATCGCCATCATATATTCGATTGCATCCGCCGGCGAGAGCTGTTCTCTGCCGGGACGTTTCGAGATCATCGCATCATAACTGTCCGTGACTTTAATGATCCTCGCATATAACGGGATATCATCTCCGGATTTTCCGATCGGATAACCCTCACCGTTATACCATTCATGATGCATCATGACTCCGGCAGAAACAACGGCCGGAAAATGGTAGGATGTCCTTAAATATTCAGCACCAAGTTTCGGATGACTCTTCCACGCTTCCCGTTCAGCCCCTTCAAGCGGCCATTTTCCGTTGGCAATTTCTTCCGGTAAAAACTTCTTTCCTATATCATGCAGCATTGCTGCAACTCCAAGATCGTATAATTTGCTTCGCTCCAATCCGTATCTTGCACCCACCATGATCGAAAGCACACCGACATTTACGGAATGGTAATAAATATATTCGTCATAGTTGCGGATGTCCATCATATTAAACATTACATCGCCATTTTTCAAGATGTCTTCCACAACATTTTTCACAGTCATACGCAATTTTACTTCATCTACCGGCAATTCACTTTCATCCGTATCAAAATCAAACAGATCATGTATCAGCTTCAATGCATGACAGCGCACCTGCGGCGTGAGCACCTGCTGTATCTCAATCCCGCATGTAAATTCATCATCTATGTATATTCCAGGATATCCGAGAAACTCCAGGTTGGATATATATTCTGACGTCAGAAGCAGATGCTTTGCAAGAAGCAGTCTTCCCGCTCCATCATAAATATCCTGTCCAAGAGCCATTCCCGGCTTTAACCTGCTTGTCGGTATATAGCGCATGTACGTTTCCTTTCAAATTACAGTACCTTTATTTTATAACATTTATTCGTCAAATTCAACTGTCACAAAGTACCCTTTTGGAGTTTCTTTGACATCCACAACCTTTCCTTCCCCTGATTTGATCCGTTCACTTACCGCATAGTTAGCAGACATTGCATATGCTTTCCCAAGTGTATAATAATAGGAACCCGGAAGTTTTCCCTCTGTGATCGGCAAAACATCTCCAACTTCAAGTAATCCCGTACGCTCCATTTTAAACTCTTCGCGTCTCATTTTCTTTCCTCGTCTTTCTTCTGCAATGAATATATCAAAAGCACCATTGTCACATCAAAAGCATTATAGTATAATATTGCTACATTCTCAAGAAAAATCACTTCCGGAGGCTCCTTACCATATGTTGTCAGAACACAAAGATACGATTCTGGAAAATTTCCTGTCGTCTGCGATCCGCACTTTAAATACTGATGAAATTTACAATATCCTGATAGATTCTCTCATTTTGATGCTGAATCCCCAGGGACTTTTACTAACACAGAATTTAAACACCAGACGTTCCTTTTACACTGTACGCAGATGGGGAGATATTTTCTTTGAAAAAGATTACTCCGTTCCTTCTGACGCATTTCTCGAAGAGATACTGCACCAAAAAGGTTTTCTTGTAACAGGATCAGATTTTCTTACGGACAATCCTCTGTTAACTCCCCGGCAGAGCCGCTGGCTCGCACAGCAAAATATTCACGCAATTAAGGCGATCCGTTATCAGCAGGCTGTCATTGGTCTTTTGTATATTGCTGACGATGCGGACCGCATCTACACCGAAGAGGAACTTGTCTGTCTCGACCGTATCTGTTACTATGCTGCGTATCTTCTGCGCAACGCCAACCTGTATTATAATGCTTACCATGCTTCGATCACAGACAGTCTTACTTCCTTATATAACAGAAAACATGCCTTTGAATGTATCAAAGATGCCTGTTCGACGGATACCCCGATCAGTCTGATCCTGCTCGACATTGATGATTTCAAGCTCTACAATGAGCTTTACGGTGCCACGGAAGGAGATAATCTGATCACGCTCTGTGCACAGGCAATCCTTTCAAAGATCAGCCCGTCTGACCTCGCATTCCGTTATGGTACAGATGTTTTTATGATACTGACACAAGGGGATGATCCCACCAGTGCAGGTGCACTTGCTAATGAGATCATCCATAATATCATCAGTCTGCGGAGCAAAAACGATACCGTGTGGGACACAAGCATTACCTGTGGTATATCCACTTTTCCATCTATTTCTCCAGATGCGAAAACACTGCTCCATAATGCAGAACAGGCGATCTATTATGGTAAACTAGGGGGCAAAGGTCACCTTACCGTTTACCGGACCGGTCTTGAGACACGTTCCACCGATTCGAACTTAAGAACTGCATACGAACGTGTTGCGCCTACCATCTATGCACTGACCGCTGCGATCGATGCCAAGGACAGCTACACATTTATCCATTCCATGAATGTGTCGAAATATGCTGTGATCTTAGCCAGAGATCTTGGCATGAGTGAAAATGACATCGAACTTGTGCGTGATGCCGGTATGCTGCATGACATCGGAAAAATCAGTATTCCGGAACGCATTTTACAGAAAACCTCGCAGCTGACACCGGAAGAATATGAGATCATGAAGACACATGTTGAAAACTCCACAAAAATGATCCGTTATCTGCCGCATATGGATTATGTAATTCCTGCAGTACTTGGTCATCACGAACGGTATGATGGCACGGGATATCCGCGTGGTCTTGCCGGTGAGGATATTCCTTATATGGCAAGAATACTTACCATCGCCGATTGTTTTGATGCCATGACTGCCAGACGTCCATACAAAAAGCCGCTCTCTGTCTCCTATGCTATCAGTGAACTGAAAAAAAACAGTGGAACACAGTTTGATCCGGAATTAGTCAACGTATTTATCCGGCTTATCAATGAAGGTAAAATTACAGTATAGCGCAGTCTGGGCAATCAGATGCAGCTTGCTCAAATATTCTATTATCACGAACCAAAAAAGTGTCCCTGAAAATCTTTTATCCAGATTTTCAGGGACACTTTTTATATCTGTTTCTCTTTCTTTCCGCTTAATCACTTAATCGATTTCTTTATAATCTACGTCGACTGCTTTCGCTTCCTGCTCCATATCTTTCACCGTCCGCACCGTCTTTGTCACAACCCACAGATCACTGATTCCATCATAGATCAGGGCTGCTCCTACAAACTGCATGGCAAGTTTGACCATGCCAAACGCATTGACAATGCAGAGCACGCCAAATGCAATACTGATAATGGCAATGATCAGCATAATCCACCATCTGTCATATCCGCCATTCTTTGATTCTAACGCCATTTTCACATCCTGCACACCGTGAACAGCAAGTATCACACCGATCACGATCGGTACCAGGCTCACGATACTGCTCGGTTTTAAGAAGATCCATACACCGACGATCAGCACGATCAGCCCAAGGATTCCGGTGAACATATAACCGTTTCTATTGGTAATATAGGAAAACAGTTCTACCCCTCCAAGAATGATAAGTCCTGCGGCAAGCACTTTACATACGATATTGATCGTCTCTCCCGGCCATACGATCAGAACCACGCCCAATGCGATGCATAAAACTGCTGACATTATTGCATCCGCCTTTACTCTCTTAAAAAAATCTTTCATACTCTGCCTCATTTCCCGCCACACATGTTCTTATATGTGGCGCATTTTAATTCACCTCATATATTGCCTTAATTTCCCCTATTAGAATAACATTTTTTTATTTTTTCGTAAACATACATTCTGTTTCAGTTGTCTATTTTTTGCTGTGGTGTTACAATGAGCGCAGTTCATTCATGAAAGGAGTTTTCTCTATGGGAAAAGAAGTAAAAACAAATGCCATGCGCATTTTAGACCGCAATAAAATACCTTATGAAATTATCAATTATGAGTGTGATGAATTTATAGACGGTCTACATACCGCAGAAAAGACCGGTGCTCCAGTAGAACAGTCGTTTAAAACGCTCGTTATGTCCGGCAAGGCTGCCGCCGGCGGGAACAGACAGTATTATGTTTTTGTCGTACCGATCGCAGAGGAAGTCGATCTGAAAGCAGCAGCAAAATGTGTCGGTGAGAAATCACTCGAAATGCTTCATGTAAAAGATCTGACACCACTTACCGGATATGTGCGCGGCGGCTGCTCTCCGCTTGGCATGAAAAAGCAGTTCCCGACGGTAGTACATGAAAGTGCTGCATCCTTTGATAAGATTTATATCAGTGGCGGACGTGTCGGCACTTCCATTACGGTCAACCCGGATGCACTCTTAAAAGTGACTCGCGGACAGTACGCAGATATTATCCAGCACAACTAAAGACAATTCGGGTGTCAAAAGTTGTGAACCACCTTTTGACACCCGAACTTTATTATTTCCTTATAATTGTGCTATTTTTGTTCCTAACTTGTCATCTCTGCACCTTCGCCTCTGGCAAGATCCATGATCTTCTGAAGTTCAGCGCCTTCTACCGGTGCAACACCGTGATCGATATGTTTTCCATCCTCTAAAAATTCGCCCAGCATACGGACATCCTTTTCTTTGGACATTTCAATCGTATAGTAACCTGCTTTTCCGGTTTTTGGATTGATCGTCAGATAAATACGGTAGCAGAGTGGTGGAACTAACCCTTTTTCCGGGAGATCCACACGGACTAATGTCAGATCCTCTGCAATGTCAAGTGCCATAACGGAATAATCATTCTCGGTGTATGGATTTAACTTCGGCTCCTTGAACACGCCTGCAAAAATCTCATTGATAAAAGCCTCTTTTTCATCACACAGTTTGTTCATGAACTCCTGTTTCTCGGTAAACAGACGCTTCGGTAATACGCCAAACTCAACCTGGCGTTTTACAAATACCTGGAACTGTGCCGGTGTCATCTTCACCTGTTTCATCTGCGCTGCACGTTTTGCTGCCTGCTCATCAGCCTCATGTAACTTCTGTACAAGCTCTGTCTTTAATACGAGGTTATCAGAAAACGGATTGATCACCATTCCTGCAAGTTTTAACTCCGGTTTTACAACGATATTATTACATGCCGGGAATGGCATATTAAGCATCGCCTGGCTCTTTGGCTCCTCCGGAATCTGCTCTTTTGACGTATATACAACCAAAAACTGCTCTTCATTACTATTCTTTAAAAAACATGGAATCGGGCGATCCGGTGCCTGCAACATCGCCGGTACAAACAGCTTTGTCGGACGGAGCAGATTAAGAACCGTGGTAAGACGTTCTTTGGTCCGGTCTGCGGCATATTCCTTAATAGCCTCCTCAAGTCTGTCGTTCGTGATTTCCATTGTCATTTTCTCTTCCATAATTTTCCAATATCCTTTCCTGCAAAAACCTGCCCAAAACTTACGGACATCTCATTATATCACACCCCCCGCAAAAAATGAATGTTTTTTTTAGCTCCAGCGCCCGCCGGATGAGACAGCCTGCCCTGTTGCTTCTTTTCTATTTTCCCTATTTTCCTTTTCACCCAGACAGCTTCCGAATACTAACAGTTCATGTGCAAACAAAGGCATGGATGCAAGCACTAACAGTTTTACCCATTCAAGCAGTGTCAGTCTGCAGGTTCCAAACAGAACGACAAAATAAGGTACCTCCGTCACAAGCAGCTGCAGTCCCATCCCGATCACAAACGCAGCGATCATCAACCGGTTTTCCAGGTGATTCATCCGGAACAATGACGTTTCAACATCACGCATGCCGATCGCATGAAACAGCTGTGACATTCCAAGCACTGTAAATGCATAGGTCTGACAGCGGTTTAAAAGCTCCGTGTCCACAAGCAGTGTCCTTATCGCAGCCGGTGTGATCTGATTTCCCGCCCGGAGCAGAATCCCCACCGGGAGCTGCAAAAATGCCACCATACTGATCAATGCGATCAGCGCTCCATAAAAGCAGGTACAGTTTAATCCACCGCCCGCAAACAGGCTCTCATCTTTTCCACGCGGTGGTCTGTCCATATAGCTTTTATTTTCTTCCTCATCCACACCAAGTGCAAGCGCCGGAAGGGAATCTGTGATCAGGTTGATCCAGAGAATGTGGCTTGATTTTAACGGTGCCGCAAAACCGCACGCCACAGACACAAGCATTGTTATGATCTCCCCAAAATTAGAGGAGAGCAGAAATATCACGGATTTACGGATATTTTCATAAATGCATCTTCCCTGCGCGATGGCCTTTGCGATCGTTGCAAAATTATCATCCGTCAGCACGATATCCGCCGCATTTTTTGCCACATCCGTTCCCGCCTTTCCCATGGCGATCCCGACATCCGCTGCTTTTAGGGACGGCGCATCATTGACGCCATCTCCCGTCATCGCAGTAATCTCTCCGTTTTTCTTGCATGCCGCCACGATACGCACTTTGTGCTCCGGTGAGACATGTGCAAATACACGCACCTTTTTTATCTTCTCCGCGAGCATTTCATCCGTCATTTCCATTAATTCCTCCCCGGAAATGCATTCGTTTTCTTCCGACGCAATGTGCAGTTCTTTCGCAATCGCAAACGCCGTGTCGATCCGGTCCCCCGTGATCATGACCGTCTTTACACCCGCACGGTAAAATTCCTGCACAGCATCCTCTGCCTCCGGGCGTATGGGATCTGCCATTCCGACAAACCCGATAAACGTTAACCCGTTTTCCTTTAAACCGGAGGCCGGATTTCTCATTCCAAGTGCCAGTACCCGGAGTGCCTCCCCGGTAAACGCATGGATCACCTGATCGATCTCTCTGCGTTTCTCCGGCGTCATTGGAATCCGCCCGCCACCTTCCAGCAGAAATGCAGAGCGCTCTAAAATTTCATCCGGTGAGCCTTTGGTATAAGAAACATTTTCTTTTTCCCCACGATGCAGAGTTGTCATCATTTTCCGTTCAGAGTCAAATGCGATCTCCTGCGTTCTCGGAAAACTTTCTTCTAAACGCTCTCTTTGTATCTCAAACCCTGCCGCCATATCGAGCAGCGCAAGTTCTGTCGGATCGCCGATCCGCTCTCCACGGATGGACGCATCGTTACAAAGTGCATATCCCTCCAGAAAATACCGGTCTTTTCTGCGGTTTAACCGCTTTGGCTCACAGATTTTCCCATCCGTATAACATTTCGTCACCGTCATACGGTTCTGCGTCAGCGTTCCCGTCTTATCCGAACATACCACACTCACACAGCCTAAGGTTTCCACACTCGGCAGTCTTTTCACAATCGTATTGACCTTTACCATGCGTGATACCGAAAGTCCCAGTACCATCGTAACGATCGCCGGCAGTCCTTCCGGGACTGCTGCGACCGCCAGTGATATCGCGGTGATCAGCATTTCTGCGACATTGCGTCTCTGCAAAACCGCCATCACAAACAGCAGGATACACAAAAAAACGGAAACTGTACCAAGAATTTTCCCAAGATCCGCAAGTCTTTTCTGCAGCGGTGTCAGTTCCGTTTTTGTCCCGGAAAGCAATTTTGCGATACCGCCTATTTTCGTATCCATCCCGATTGCAGTGACGATCCCCTCCCCACGGCCGTATGTGACATTTGTGGTCATATATGCCTCGTTCTGATCGGTCGTATTTTTTGAGACCGGGACAGATTCTCCCGTCAGCGCCGACTCCTCGATTTTTAAATTAACCGCTGATATGATCCGGATATCTGCCGGTACCTGCCGCCCTGCCTCAAGACAGACAATATCCCCGGGAATCAGATCAGCAGCAGGAATCTCCCGGATTCCATCCTCATCATGGATCAGGGCATGCGGGCTTGTCATTTTTTCCAACGCCTCTAACGCCCGTTTCGCCTTTCCCTCCTGGATCACTCCGACCACGGCATTTAACAGTACTACTGCAAGTATAATGCACATATCTCCATATTCCCGCAGCAGCAGGGATATTGCCGCAGCCGCAAACAAAATAAAAATAAGCGGATCGCAAAGCTGTTCCACAAAACACGACAGCATCGATTTCTGTTCTTCCTTATCCAACAGGTTGTATCCCCGCTTCTGCCCATTTCCCTGTTCCTTTGACTTCTCCTGCATCATAGCCTCCCTACCGCATACTTTCACACAGATATCCCGGCGGAGGGCTTTTGAATTCATAGGACATAATTTCCTATGAATTCAAAAAAGCCTGCCCTCATAATCTGTGATTACCACATCTTATGAGGACAGGCCATAATTCATGACAACGGATTCGCCTATCTTAAAACAAATTTGCCAACGATCTCACGGAGCTCGTCTGCACAGGAGTAACACTCAGATACCATATCATGTGTAGCACCTGTTTTCTCCACCATACCGCTTGTCTTTGACGCAATATCGGATACACCGACTGCTGCTTCTCCCACAGTATCGTTGATACCGCTTAATGCCTGTGCGATCGACTCGATCAAATCCGAGAGCTGCAGCATAGAATCTTTTACCTGATTCATGTTGGACTTGAATACATCTGCATCATCCTGATACTGGGCACCTACCTGTTCAAATTCTTTATAATCTTCAAGTACGGTCGTCTCCAAAAATCCGGTTGTCTCACTTAAGCACTCTGTCATATTACCAACTGCTTCATTGACAGCCTTTACAATATTACCGATATCTGCGATTGCTTTTGAGGTCTGGTCTGCAAGACTTCCGATCTCTGTTGCAACAACTGCAAATCCACGTCCTGCTTCTCCGGCTCTCGCAGCCTCAATACTTGCATTCAATGCTAAAAGTCCGGTCTGGGAAGAAATTTCCATAATGGTGTTAGTCAGCTCATTGATCTTTTCAACTGCCTTTGATCCCTCGATCGCCTTTTCGGATTTTTCTTTCACATTCGTATACATTTCCATGGTACGGTTACTTGCAGTTACTGTCTTATTACACAGATTCTTTGCTCTGTCCATAACCTCATTGGAAACATCTGCACCTTTTTCAGCCATTTCTGTAAGTCTGTCAGCTTCCTCTTTCATGGTGCCGACATTTTCATTGATATTTACAGTCGTTGCTGCAGTCTCCTGCATACCCGCTGCAAGCTGCTGGCTGGTTGCGGAGTTATCTGAGCACATGTGATCCACCGTCTCAGTTACCTGTTTTAATCCATCTACATTTCCGGTAATCTGCTGGCTTGCTGTGTCAATATTTGCAACCATTTCACGCAGATTTCTTCTCATAGCACGGAGTTCCCGCGCCATAAAACCGGTTTCGTCTGTTCTTTTACATAAACCGTCACTCTTTGCATTATGACTGAAATTCAGATCTGCAGTATTTTTGATAATCTCTGTCAGATGTTCCAGTGGTGTACAGATGAAGCGGCTTAACAGATATCCAATAATCACACAGACAACAAGTGTAATTCCTGCTGTTATACTCATAAACCAGATCATCTGATTAACCGGTTTTACAATCTCATCTTTGTCAGCAGTTACAACCACGATCATATGGTCTGGTGTCAGCGCATATCCGGCATACTTGATTCCGCCATTAAATTCATATTCAACAACAGCATCCTCCGGAACAGTTCCGGACGCAAGCTGTGATACCACCTCTTTAACCACAGTGTTTTCAACTGGCTGCCCAATCTTATCTGCGGTCGGATGATAGATCATCGTACCATCTTCTGATACCAGATATGCATATGCACTCTCTACTCCTGTCATGTTGATCTCACTTATGATTTTCGAATATTCTTCATCTGTTGCAATATCTGCCGGAATATTCCCGATCGTCTGTGCTCCCATCTCTGCAAGACTCAGAATATAATTTGAATTTACGTTTTCAACAACTTTCCTCGATTTTGAACTGGCATTGATCACACTCCCTACAAGAGACACAACAACAATAAAAACCGCCAGCAAAGTAATTTTCGCTGAAATTGAATGAATGAATGTTACTTTTTCCTGTTTCATCGTACCTTTCTTCCGTATCAAATTTGAACACGGTTTCCCCTTCTTAGTGTTTTTCAGAATTATAGCACAATTTTATTTGAAATGCATTTTGTTTTCATTAAAATTTCAAAATTACTTATTATAATTTTTAATGAATTAAAATAAGACCCTGTTAACAGGATCTCTCTTTAGAAGAATCTCTATAATGCCGGCGACCGGAATCGAACCGGTACTGTATTTCTACAACAGGATTTTAAGTCCTGCGCGTCTGCCAGTTCCGCCACGCCGGCATTTTCCATATGTACTGCTTCCTATGTTCAAAGGCTTTCACTCACGAGCTACTTAAAAATGCCTTCCTACCGGACAATACACAATGGGCAGAGGTGGATTCGAACCACCGAAGCAAATTGCAGCAGATTTACAGTCTGTCCCCTTTGGCCACTCGGGAATCTGCCCATTTATCAGATACGCAAAATGCGCTCTGACAAGAAAAGATTATAGCATAGCAGCTTCTATTATGCAAGTATTTTTTGTCCGAAAGCCATACCTTAAAACCTGAAAACTAATTTTCTGATCTGTCATACATCAAAATAACTGCGGAATATTTCTGCAGGCTTATTTTGAGTACTCCATCCGCAACTTCATACTGTTTTGGCATCAGTGAATAGCCCGTCTCATTTGAAATGATCACACGCTCTAACACTGCTTTTTTCGGTATTCCGCACTGCCATACTTCAAGTTCCACATCACGTTCCTGTTCCTTATTATTCACAAGGACAACAAACTGCTCCCTGCGGTTAAATCTCGCGTAACAAAGGAGATTATCATCTCCTCGGAGATTATCATCTCCTCGGAGATTATTGTCTCCTCGGAGATTATCGTCTCCTCGGAGATTATCGTCTCCTCGGAGATTATCGTCTCCTTTTAAAAACATAAGGGAACCGGTGCGGAGTGCTTCATGTTCTTTATGAATGCGGATAATATCACGATGAAAATCGATCAGGACAATGTCCTCTTTCCCCCATGGATAGGTACGTCTGTTATCCGGGTCTGTAAATCCGCAGAGCCCTGCCTCATCACCATAATAAATGGTAGGTGCACCCGGCCATGTCATCTGGACAACCACTGCCTCACGAAACACCGCCGGTTTAATTCCTTCCTCAGCAGCTGCCGTGCCAAGTGTTGCTGCACGTCCCACTTTTTCGTTAGTTCTTGTCATGAATCTGGAATGATCATGATTTGAAAGCTCATTCATGGCACACAAAAGCTGCGATGTCTGGAAACTTGCCATATAATGACGCATGGAGTCTTCAAAATCTTTCACGCTTCCCTTTAACTGTGGTTTTGCCTCATCGCTGTGTTTTTCCATACCGGTCAAAAACCAGGTCAGCGGCTCCATGAATGCATCATAGTTCATAACGGTATCCCACTGGTCACCTTTCTGGAGCCATTCCTTCGGGTCACCGTAATGCTCTGCTAAAATAATTGCATCCGGGTTTGCCGTTTTCACTGATTTACGGAAATCTCTCCAGAACTTATGGTTCATCTCCGGGGAATGTCCTAAATCTGCAGCAACATCAAGTCTCCAGCCATCCGCATTGTATGGCGGAGATACCCATTTTGCTGCAACACGCATGATATCATCATACAGTTTTTCAGAGCCTTCATAGTTGAGTTTTGGCAGCGTATCATGTCCCCACCAGCCCTCGTAGGTCGTATTGTACGGCCATGCAAACTGATCCTGGAAGCCAAAGAAATTGCGGTACGGACTGTCTTTGGAAACAAAGGCTCCATCCTCATAATCGCCGCTTACCTGATAGATTTCCTCGCGGTCAAGCCATTTATTAAATGATCCACAGTGATTGAACACACCGTCTAAGATCACTTTCATGCCACGCGCATGGATCTCTTCTACCAGCTCTGCAAAAAAACGGTTGCTCGCCTCAAGATTTTTCTTATTGGTCACACGGTTGATATAGCGTTCAGCCTTTCTGTTATCACTCACACCGTCTTTTAACAGCCCGCCGCCGTCCTCAACGATTTTTCCATAATGCGGGTCAATATAATCATAATCCTGGATATCGTATTTATGATTGGATGGGGACACAAATAATGGGTTAAAATAAATTACTTCCACACCCAGTTTCTGCAGATAATCCAGTTTCTGTCTGACACCCTCTAAGTCACCGCCATAAAACTCTGCCACGGAAAAATCAGACGGGCACTGATCCCAGCTGTCCATCTTTCTGCTGGTAGAACGGATATAATAGTACTCATCGGTCAGCACATCATTCGACGTATCGCCGTTGTAAAAACGGTCGACTAAGATCTGGTACATAACTGCACCCTTTGACCATTCCGGTGTTGAAAATCCCGGAATAATGCAGAAACGGTATTCGTCACGTTTTTCCTTGCTGACACCATAGCGGTCATAATATACATTTAACAGACCGCTTGCCACTTTAAAATAATAGTAAAACGGCTCCTCTCCGAGTGTGAATTTTACCTCATAATAATCAAAGGCTCCCTCGGTCTCTGTCTTTTTCATTTTATATTTTTTATCTCCGGTACACAGCCATACGATATCGACATTATCGCGCGCTGTACGGAAACGGACAGTCACTTCATCCCCTGCATCCGGTTCCACCGGCTGTCTGTAATCTGCCGTTCCATCCGAAAAAAGTGCATTCTTTTTTAACAGCGGACGCATCTGCATAATATATCTCTGTATACGGTTTAACTCATAAACTGATTCTTCCTGGTTCATGTAATCCCTATTTTCCTTTCTTTGCGAAAATTTACGAAAACTCTTCATTTATTATAACACAGAATGGTACTTTCGCAACGTCTAAAACTGCATTTATACAAATAATAACACACAAACAAGTCCACTGACCATAAAAATCTGAAAGACACTGCAAACCTTATATCCTGTTAGATATACATAATACCAGGACCTAAAATCTATTTACACAGATAATTTCACGTTATATAATTTTCGTATGGAATTTTTAATTTAAAGGAGGATCTCAGGTTGACTGACAGTGATATCAAGCTTTTTTTCGATGTCTATTTTAATAATTTTATCACCAGCATTTCCTGGGATGAACAGATTCATGCTCCGGCTGCAAAAGAAGAATGGATCAGATGCCTGAAAAACTGTGGGCGTTCAAGATATCAGCTTTGTATCGAGGATGATCTTTTATTCCATTCATTTTTCACGCACTTAAAAGAAGATAAATCTACTTTAAGCAACAGCCAGTATGATCTGGTCTTAAGCTATTGCCGTAAACTTTATTACAGCCAGTATAATGAGCCATCCCTGCAGCTTCGTTTTGCAAAAGAGCTGATTTCTCATTATGAAGCAAATAAAGATGTGGAGAGTCTTATTTTTCTCTACACCTGCGCCGCCTATTCCGCACTTCAGCTTTCCCGCACAGGCGATCATAAGATGGGGCTGCGCTCAAGTGACTATTACAAAAAAGTTGTAGCACTGCGCGATAAGATCGACACATTTCAGGTACCGGAAAGCCGCGATTATATTTTTGTCGCCTATGATAACCTGATCCGTGTTGAGCCGTTTCTTCACAATCTGCCGATTGAGGAGGCATATCAGTTCTTTTTAGAACTGATCGAACCGCGCAAGCAGGAAAAGTTCTGCCGTTACGATACGGTCAATCCGCGCATTCCCAAAATTGTAAATAAAACGATCAACAATTTTCTCTCCTGCGAAAATGACCTGCTGCTTTTTGATATTGAATTTCCGGATTCACTGCGGCTGCATTTATCCGAACTGACACTGCAGCATTATACCCAAGTCCTTAAGCACAAGGGTTCCATTTACGACTGTCCGCCCGCCCTCGTATTTCAATATTATCGTCTCATGGCAGAAGAAGAGGCATTAAGCTGGGACGAAGCTTATTCGGTCGTAGATGATTATTATACCCGAAAAAAAGAAATGATTCCGGATGAAACAGAACTGGATTATCTGTCCTTTTATGTGGATCTTCCAATTCTTCTGATGCACTTTCTGTCCCATACCACCCTTTCCGAGGCAGAAAAAGATCGCAGAAACCTCACTTACCGCAGTATGGTCATTCATTTTCTGTCGACAAGACATTACCGTCTGCACACATACTCGCAGTATGATGGTATGCGTATGGCATGTTTTCATCCAATCGTGCTTGATACGTTCCACCACCCGGTTGAAAAGACAAACTTTATCCTTGATCTGATCGTTTCTAGTCATCTGGCAACACTGACACACTCCGTTATGGTTTCCTATCTGGCGGAGGCGCTTTTAAAATATATTTTCGATGATAAGCCAGAGCTTCTGATCTGCCCGGCACTTGGTTCGACGGTTTCTGAAATTCAGAAAAACCGCACGCATATCATTGATTTCGCCGTGCAGGGTTCGATGCTTCACGATATCGGTAAAAACGGAATCGTCCCGATCATCAACACGCAGCACCGCAGGCTGACGGATTACGAGTTTGACCTGATCCGCATGCATCCGGAAACGGGAGCAAAGGATCTCGCCTCTGTTCCTGATTTTGCGTGTTATGCAGATATCGCACATGGACATCACCGCACTTATGACGGCACAGGCGGTTATCCGGATGACTTTGACATCCTCCATTCACCGTGCCGCCCGGTCATTGATCTCGTGCACATCTGTGACTGCCTGGATGCCGCTACGGATTACTTAAGCCGCAACTATCACAATGCAAAAGATTTTGATACCGTGCTTTCGGAACTGGCGGATGGCCGTGGCACACAGTATAATCCGAATATCATTGACCTGATCCTGGATCATCCGGATCTTCAGAAAGAGCTTGCCTCTTTAATCGGACCAAACCGCGAAAATATCTATTATGATGTATACCGCACTTTTGCGAACAAACAAAAATAACCATGCGATTTTAACCGCATGGTTATTTTTTCAGAAAAAAAGATAGCTATCGGCTAGCTATCTTTTTAGGAGAAGGTATTTTTACTATGGGGTATAGCAAAAAATATATATAATGTATTGGGGGGTTTTTACAGTAATTATAATAGCATGAGCGGCAGGATAAGTGTGCACAAATTTGAAGTTTTTTTACCGCCCAAACTATACAAAATAAACAGTACCTTAGTACCGGTTTAAAAACTGGTACTAAAATTATGCACAAACGATTGCGCATCAGATTTCCCAATAGTTTTCATGGAAGATCACTTTGCGGTAAGTTCCGAAGGTCAGCCAGTGGTTCCAGAATTCTGTATCCGTCTCTCCCTGTCCATATCCGTCTAAGAATGCCTGCAGATCTTTCTGCGATTTCACATTCACGGCAAATCCTCTTCCGTTGACAACCGGAACTCCTGAGTAGCGGTAATCTGCTAATGGAAGGATCGCCTCGATCTTATTGTCACGCACCTGTACGGCAGCCTGATCTCTTAAGATCAAAATATCAAAGTACTCCGGATATTCATAAGTCTCGCTCTTCGTCGGGATCTCATCTCCCACGGTGTAGGTCTTCTGCTCCGGTTTATGTTTCGCAATCAAAGATTTCTCCATGTTATAGTAAAACTCCTCGAAAATATCTCCGCGCGCTTTTAAGTCTCCGTAAACAAATACCGGTTCCTCTGTCTCATTGCCGCTTGCAAACTGCTCCACGACACCGCAGGCGGAAGTCATGTTGGTCACACGGTCGATTAAAATCAGTTCACCCATGGTCTTATGTTTTTTGAATACATCAAGCGGTATCTTTTCGTCTAACACAATGCTGCAGACTGCGATCTCATTTTTTCCCAATATATCGGTCGGATGATGCTCCCCGGTATTGACATCGATCTTATAGGAGATCTCTGTCACAGTTCCTGTGATCAGTTTGGTTCCGAGTTTGATAAAGTAATCGCCTCCGGCTGACAGGTTATTGTCATCCATCCAGAGAAGCGTTGTCGTAAATTTCTGCGCCGCCGTGATGCCGCTGCCATTTTCCAACACACATCCTCTTGAGACGTCGATCTCTTTGTCTAACTGGATCGTAACCGGCTGTCCGGTCTGTGCGGTATCCGCCTCTTTTCCGGCTACTAAAATGCTCTTTACACTGGCGGTCTCATTGCCCGGCAGTACCGTTAAGGTATCACCCACATGCACCTCTCCGGCCTCGATCTGTCCCTGGAAACCACGGAAAGTATGGTTCGGACGGCACACGCGCTGTACCGGCATATAAAATCCCTGCTCTTTTGCCTTTTCAGTCACATCGACTTCCTCAAGGTAAGTTAAAATCGGTTCGCCGGTGTACCATGGAATGTTATCGGATTTCTTTGTGACGTTATCGCCCTCTGTCGCAGATACCGGAATGATCTTGACGCTCTCCAGTCCAAGTTCGCCGGCAAGCTGTAAAATCTCTGCCTGGATCGCATTAAATTTTTCCTGGTCATAGCCGATCAGATCCATCTTGTTTACCGCAAATACAAAGTAGCGGATTCCCATCAGCGCACAGATCCTTGCATGACGTCTTGTCTGCACCAGCACACCCTGTGTCGCATCCAGAAGAATGATCGCAAGGTCCGCAAAGGAAGCTCCCACTGCCATGTTTCTGGTGTACTCTTCATGACCAGGTGTATCTGCCACGATAAAGCTTCTGCGGTCTGTTGTAAAATAACGGTATGCAACGTCGATCGTGATACCCTGTTCACGCTCTGCCATCAGACCGTCAAGCAGCAGGGAATAATCGATGGCCCCCTCTCTGCTTCCGACTTTACTGTCTAATTCGAGTGCTTTTTCCTGATCTGCATAAAGCAGTTTTGCATCGTATAAAATATGTCCGATCAGTGTGGATTTTCCGTCATCCACACTACCGCAGGTGATAAATTTAAGTAAACCTTTCATCTAGAAATACCCCTCCCTTTTTCTACGTTCCATGCTGCCTGCCGCCTCGTTGTCGATCACGCGGCTGGTACGTTCTGAAGATACGGCTGCAAGTGTCTCGTCAATAATCTCATCCAAAGTCTCCGCATCGGATTCCACACCACCGGTCAGCGGATAACATCCCAATGTACGGAAACGGACTTTTTTCATCTCCGGCTTCTCACCCTCACGGAATTTGAAGCGGTCATCATCCACCATAATGATGTTGCCGTCTCTGTATACGACCGGACGCTCTTTTGCAAAATAAAGCGGTACGATCTCAATGTTCTCACGTTTGATGTACTGCCAGATATCTTTTTCTGTCCAGTTTGAGATCGGGAAGACACGGATGCTCTCGCCTTTATTGATCTTGGTGTTATACAGTTTCCACATCTCCGGTCTCTGGTTTTTCGGGTCCCATGCCTGCGCCTCGTTACGGAAGGAGAAGATTCTCTCTTTCGCACGGGATTTTTCCTCGTCACGGCGGCCGCCGCCAAATGCTGCAGTAAACTCATATTTTTTAAGCGCCTGTTTTAATGCCTGTGTTTTCATGATGTCGGTGTAAGCGGAACCGTGGTCAAACGGGTTGATGCCGGCGTCCACACCTTCCTGATTGGTGTAAACTAACATCTCAATGCCGTTCTCTTTTGCGATGCGGTCACGGAACTCGATCATCTCACGGAATTTCCAGGTCGTATCGATATGTAAAAATGGGAAAGGCGGCTTCTCCGGGTAAAATGCTTTCATGGCGAGGTGCAGCATTACCGAGCTGTCCTTTCCTATGGAGTAAAGCATTACCGGTTTTTCGCATTCAGCAGCTACTTCGCGGATGATGTAGATCGCCTCTGCCTCCAGTTCGTCCAAATGTGATAATCCACTCATAAAATATCCTCCTCTATTTTGCTGTGTTTTAATATTTGTTGGCGTCTTTTTTATTGATCCGTACGACGGTCTTGTCGCCGTCGGGTGCGGTGACAGTCCAGAGGCGGTAGTCACCGTCCTCTCTGGTGGTCAGGGTGCTGCCTCTGCCGCCGATGTCGGCCCCTAAGAAGAAGTCTATGGCTTCGGCCCTGCATTCTTTGACGCAGGAGGTGCAGCCCCAGCAGTCTCTCGGCTCTTTGATGTATGCCTTGCCGTCTGCGTCTGCCTTGATCAGATTTCCCGGACAGACTTCGATGCAGCGTCTGCATTTTACGCATTTACTTTTATTGATCGCTATGCTCACAGGGTGCCTCCTTTCTGACCAAAATCCGGTGTCTGTGTCAGATCACGGAACAGAATTTTGATTTTACCGTTTTCATAGACGGAATTGACTGCTTTTTTATCCCAGTCATCTTTTGTTCCCGGATAGTCCATGTTCTGTCCGAAACCACGCCAGCGTGTCTCTTTCCGCGCTTTTAGATGTGCGATGACGCTTTTACATACGACTAAGCGTTCCTTTACTTCATAAATATGTAACAGGTCATCCGTATCTTTTGCGGTCAGATCTTTGGTCAGTGCGAAAAGCTGGTCAATTTTTTCTTCCGCGATATTGAGCTGTTTCTCATTGTAGCGGTAATTCGTTCCGATCCCGCCTGCGTAGGCATCCATGACTTTCTGCATGGCTTCCTCGATCTGTTCCGTGCCAAAGAATGATTTTTTCTCTGCAAAACAGGACTCATATTCCTGATCGACTGCCTGTGCCAGCTTTTCTAACTGTTCCTTTGAAGCCTGTCCTTCTGACTGCTGACCTTCCTCTTCCTGCTTCAGATCCTTTAGAATCGTCTCCGCCGCGATCTCGCCCTCCACGAGTGCTCCGGTCACATATTTCTGCGGGCATCCTCCGGCGACATCCCCGGCTGCATAAAGTCCTTTTAATGTGGTTCTTCTCGCATCATCGATCCAGTAGCCGCTTGCGGTATGACCACCCACGATGTAAGGCTCGGTGCCCTCGATCTCGACATCCTGCTCATTCGGCTCTTTTCCGCTCTCGATCCATTTTAAAGTCTGGCTCGGTGCCATATTTAAATATGCCTTTAACAGATCTTTGCCCTGCTCTTCCTTAATGCCTTCCGTATGCAGGTAACACGGGCCTCTTCCCTCCTGATTCTCCGCCACGGTACCGTAGACACGCTCCTCAGTCGTAATGCCATATTTCGTCTCATAGACCTCTCCGAGGGAGTTGATCTGTTTTGCCCCGACGCCCTGTGCGATCGTTCCGGTCGGTGCGATCGTATCTTTACAGCGGAGTGCAATAAAACGCATCTCAAAAGTCGTCATTTCTGCTCCGGCTAAAATTCCCATCGCGTATCCCGCTCCGGTGTTAAACGGCGGATACCACATCTTGTGTCTTGAAAATCCCGGATTGTTCGGGCGGTAAAGTCCTGCCGCTCCGCCGGTCGCACATAAAACTGCTTTTGCAGAAAAAATGTATGCTATCTTCTCATTGACGTCAAATCCGTATGCCCCGGTCACTTTATCCTGCTCTGTAATGTAATCCGTGATGTTCACATGATTGATGACTTTCACGTTTTTCTGTGCTTTCACGGCTTCCGCTAAGATCGGCTTGATGTTCTCGCCGTTGATCTTGATATTCCGGTTACCTCTTGTCACATATTTTCCGTTTTCATCTTTTAAAATAACAAGCCCTAACTCCTCTAACTTCGCTGTCACACGGTTGAGTCCCTGCGACATGGAGAGCAGCAGGTCTTTTCTCACAATGCCATTGGCATCCTTCGTGGCATAGTCGACATAATCTTCCGGCTTTCTTCCCTCCGTGATATATGCGTTCAGGGCATTGACGCCGGCTGCAAGACAGCCGCTCCTTATGATATTCGCTTTTTCCGCGATCACAACCTTAAGCTCCGGGTTTTGCTCTGCGATAGTCAGTGCCGCATAACAGCCGGAAGTTCCACCGCCGATGATCAGCACATCCGATGTAATGATTTCTGTTTTCATATAATTCTCCATTTCTGCGCAGTTTTTTGCGCATATCAAGTTTGTGCCGGAGCACAAATCTTGCGTGTGAAAAATCTTATTTTTCACACTGATCCCCTTAAATATAAAACAGCTTCTCTGTTTCAATATTGGCATTTTCTACAATGTTTACATTCTGTGTGCCGTTTTCACCTGCCGGGAATGCAAACACCTGATAAATGAACACATTGACACGCTCGCCCTCTGTGATCGATGCCTCCTCTAACCTGCGGTTTGCCACAAGCAGCACATCATGTACTCTTACATGAAGTTCGACCTCTCTGCCGCGAAACATCACGCGCTCCACAACACCTTCCTCCACGGAAGAAGAAAAGCGGCTCTGCTCTGTCTTTTTTGTGACACTCACATGTTCCGGTCTCACCACCGCATGAAGCCCCTCACCTAATTCCTCATACCCATGGAAGCTGGTGATATTGCTGATTCTGGTCGGACTTCCCATGAACTCTGTGACAAACGGTGTCTTCGGCTGGCTGTAGATTTCGATCGGCGTTCCCGCCTGTTCGATATGTCCATGGTTGGTTATGATGATCTCATCTGCAACCTCAATTGCCTCATCCTGATCATGCGTGACAAAAATGCTGGTGATGCCGACTCTCGTAATCATCTCCCGAAGCCAGCTTCGAAGTTCCTGACGTACTTTTGCGTCAATGGCTGCAAACGGTTCATCTAAAAGAAGAAGTTCCGGGTTCGGCGCTAAGGCTCTCGCAAATGCAACCCTCTGTCTCTGTCCGCCGGATAACTGGTTCGGATAGCGCTTCTCAAATCCCTTTAACCCGACTAATTCCACCAGTTCATCCACACGCCGTCTGATATCTGCCTTTTTCCATTTTTTTACATCCAGTCCAAATGCTATGTTATCATATACGGTCATGTAGCGGAACAGCGCATAGTTCTGAAACACAAATCCGATCCCGCGCTCACTCGCCGGTACATCATTGACGACTCTTCCATCAATGATGATTTCCCCCGAATCCGCATGTTCTAATCCAGCAAGCATTCGAAGGATCGTCGTCTTTCCGCTGCCACTCGGTCCGAGCAGCCCGATCAGCTTTCCTTTTCCAATTCCAAAATTGATGTCGTCGGATGCCTGAAAATCTTTATACTTTTTATTCACATGCCTAAGTTCTACATAATTTTGTTCCGCCATAATCCGCTCCATTTCCAGTAGTACATTTACTGCCATGCTGCACCAGCTGCTATGCTGCGCCAGCTGCTATGATGCCTTAACTGCGCTGCTGTTACTTTTCTTCTCTGGCAGCCCTGCCTACGCTTCTTTGCCCTTGTGCTCCAACACACTCCGAAGCACTAAGATCACGACTGCCATACACACTAAGATCGCCGATACCGCAAACGCTCCGGTAAAATCATATCCCTGATACAAAAGTTCAATGTAAAGCGGCATCGTATTTGTTTTTCCCTGAAGGTGACCGGACAAAACAGATACCGCACCAAACTCTCCCATCGCTCTTGCCGTACAGAGCACGATTCCGTAAAGCAATGCCCATTTGATATGTGGGAAAGTAATTTTCCGGAAAATCGTAAATCCGTTTGCTCCCATCAGTGCAGCCGCTTCCTCCTCGTCGGTACCAAGTGTGGAGAGCACCGGGATGATCTCCCTCGATATAAACGGAAATGTCACAAACACTGTTGCAACCACGATTCCCGGTACCGCAAAGATCATTTTGATCCCCGCCGACCGCAGATACTCATAAAGGATACTCTGCCGTCCAAAGGTCAGGATATAGATCAGTCCGGCAATAACCGGTGAGATTGTAAGCGGAAGATCAATCAGCGTTGACAAGATCTTTTTGCCATGAAACTGGAATCGCGTGATACACCAGGATGCCGCAATTCCAAATATGGTGTTGACCACCACCGCGATCAGCGTTACTTCCAATGTAAGACCGATTGCCTTTAATGCATAATAATCGGTGACTGACGCCACAAATACTTTAATGCCCTCCCCAAACGCTGTGACAAGGACGTAGGTGAGCGGCAGGATCAACATCACTATGAGAAATAATGTGCTGATACCGATTAAGATCCATTTAAGTGGCCCTGAATTTTTTCTGATCTCCATAGCTTTCTCCTTCCTGTGATCTGATTTCTGCAAAACCTGACAGATATTCTGCCTGTCTCCATACATCTATCCTGCAATTTAGCTGCTATGCAACCTGGCTGCTATGTAACCTGGTTGCTATGCAATTCCGCTGACGATCTTTGACGCCCGGCTTTGCAGCCATGCATTGATAAAAAGGATCACAAACGCTGCCGCTAACATGACAAGAGCGATCGAAGTTGCACTCGCATAATCAAATTCCTGAAGCTTTGACATGATCATCAGCGGTGCGATCTCTGTCTCATAAGGGGTATTTCCTGCAATAAATACCACGCTTCCATATTCGCCAAGTCCTCTCGCAAAGGACATCGTAAATCCGGCGATCAGGGATGGTAAAATCTCCGGCAGGATCACACGGAACATCGTCTGCCTGCTGTTTGCGCCGAGGATATTTGCCGCCTCCTCATACTGGATATCTATTTTTTCCAAAACCGGCTGCACCGCCCGCACAACAAACGGAATTCCGATAAACACCAGCGCCACGATGATTCCGAGTCTTGTATACGCGATCTTAATTCCGAACTTCTGAAAAAATGCTCCTACCCAGCCCTCCGTCGTGGTCAGGTGTGTCAGTGCGATACCGGCAACTGCGGTCGGCAGTGCAAATGGAAGTTCGATGATGCCATCCATGATCGCTTTTCCGGGAAAATCATATCTTACAAGCACCCAGGCGATGATCATACCCATGACCGCATCGATCGCCGCCGCCACGAATGCAGTAAAAAAACTGACTGCATAGCTCGATAACACACGCGGTCTTGTGATTGTATCAAGAAATTCAGGAAATGAAAGTTTTGCTGAAAATACAACCAGCGAACATAACGGAATAATCACGATCAGTCCAAGCATTGTTATGGTAACTCCAAAAGACAGTCCAAAACCCGGTATGACTCTTTTATTTTTACTTTTACGCATGCAATCCTCCCTCTTCACTACCTGTTACGTTCATAGATCGTGTCAAAGATACCGCCATCCGAAAAATGTTTCTCTATCACAGCATCCCATCCGCCAAAGTGACTGATATCTGCCATAGCAACATCCGTCACCATCCATTTTCCATCGGAAGGAACTTTTGTGATCTCATGTGTTCCCTCCTCCGTGTAAAACTGTTTTGCAATGTCCTGATCTGCCGGACGGTAATAATTTTCTCCTGCAAGCTTCTGTGCTTCATCGGAATACAGGTAATTCAAATATTCCTCCGCAACAGCCCGGCTGCATCTTCTGTCAACCACTTCATCTACAACAGCTACCGTCGGCTGACAAAGCACCGATGCCGATGGAACAACGATCTCGTATTCTCCCGGTTCCTCCTGCATGGATAAAAATGCTTCATTCTCCCATGCAATCAGGACGTCACCCTGGCCATTCTCAATGAATGTGGTCGTTGAACCGCGTGCCCCGGAATCTAAGACCAGCACATTCTGATATAGTGTTTTCATATGCTCTGTGATGTTTTCCTCACTCTCGCCCTGTCCTTCAAAATAATACCATGCCGCGAGATAATTCCACCTTGCTCCACCGGAAGTCTTTGGGTTCGGAGTGATAACACTGACATCCGATCTTAAAAGGTCATCCCAGTCTTTGATCTGTTTTGGATTTCCCTTTCTCACAAGGAATACGATCGTTGAGGTATAGGGAGCACTGTCGTCCGGAAACTCTGATGTAAATCCCGGATCGATCAGCCCGGAATCGGAGATCGTCTTGATATCACCCTCTAATGCAAGTGTTACCACATCGGCGTCAAGGCCGTTCGCAACCTCCAATGCCTGTTTTCCGGAACCGCCATGGGACTGGATGATCCTTACCTTCTGCCCGGTCTGCTCTTCCCAGTGTTTTTCGAACAAGGTATTGTAGGCCTGATATAATTCTCTGGTCGGATCGTAGGAAACATTGACGATCTCTACTGTATCCGCATCTGCCACACTGCCGCATCCGGCGAATGTTCCCATTGCAAGCATTGCTGCTGCAAGGATTGCTGCCATCCTCTTTCTCATTGTCCCTCCACTCCGTAAAACCTGCGTCACGCACAGGTAAAATCTGTGTCTGCTGTCCTGTAAAACTGTCTTAATATCTTATCATCTGTTCCTTTATTTTTTCTTTTTCATATATTTCCTATAAGATTACTAGGATTATAACTTTAGTTCGCTGATGTGTCAAGATATAATTGGAAAATTTTTTCAATTATTTATGGGGTTGTGTATTTCAAAAGATGTGCTCTGATTACAGATTAAAAAATGACAAAAAAAATGAAACCTGGGGTCAGGTTCCATTTTTAGGAGAAGGTATTTTTACTATGGGGTATAGCAAAAACTATATATAATGTATTGGGGGGTTTTTACGGTTATTATAATAGCATGCCCCCGCAAATAAGTGTGCACAAAGTTCACAATTTTTCATCATTGTTTTTATGCATATTGTACAGTACCTTGGTATCATATTTTTGTGAGAACAGAAAAATATGCACAATTACTTATCAAATAACGCCTCAAACTCCTTCTGGCTGATTTTTTCTTTCTCCAAAAGAAGGTTTGCACAGGCATCTAATACATCACGGTGATCCATGATCATCTGCTTTGCTTTTGCGTAACACTCATCGATGATGCGCTTGATTTCCTGATCGATTGCACTTGCCACGCCCTCACTGTATCCTCTGGTGTGTGCAAGGTCGCGTCCGATGAATACCTCATCATCATCGTTGTCATAGCAGATCAGACCGATGTTATCCGACATACCGTATTTGGTAACCATGGCTTTTGCCATCTGTGTCGCCTGTTTGATATCCTGTGATGCCCCGGTTGTAATATCATCAAATACCAGTTCTTCCGCCACACGTCCGCCAAGTGATACGACGATATCCTGTAACATCTTGCCCTTCGTGTTGAACATCTCATCCTTTTCCGGCAGAGGCATCGTATATCCTGCTGCACCGCTTCCGGTCGGAATGATCGATACCGAATAGACAGGTCCCACATCTGGTAATAAGTGGAATAAAATCGCATGACCGGATTCATGGAATGCCGTGATCCGTTTCTCTTTGTCAGAGATCACACGGCTCTTCTTCTCCGCGCCGATGCCCACTTTTACAAAAGATTTTTTGATATCATCCTGCTTGATATACGCACGGTTCTCTTTTGCAGCAATAATTGCCGCTTCATTCAACAGATTCTCAAGATCCGCACCGGTAAATCCCGCTGTGGTCTGTGCGATCTGTTTTAAATCAACATCATCGCCCAGCGGCTTGTTCTTCGCATGTACGCCAAGGATTTCCTCCCTTCCGCGTACATCCGGACGGCCGACGACCACTTTACGGTCAAAACGTCCCGGACGCATGATCGCCGGGTCTAAGATATCCACACGGTTGGTTGCAGCCATGACAATAATACCCTCATTGACACCAAATCCGTCCATCTCAACAAGCATCTGGTTTAAGGTCTGCTCACGCTCATCGTGACCGCCGCCCATACCGGTTCCTCTTCGTCTGGCCACTGCATCGATCTCATCGATGAAAATGATACACGGCGCATTTTTCTTTGCTTCCTCGAAAAGGTCGCGGACTCTCGATGCACCGACACCGACGAACATCTCGACAAAGTCAGAACCGGAAATAGAGAAAAACGGTACTCCTGCTTCCCCTGCAATCGCCTTTGCAAGCAATGTCTTACCGGTACCAGGAGGTCCCACCAAAAGCACGCCTTTCGGGATTCTTGCACCGAGCTGCGTATATTTCTTTGGAGCGCGTAAGAAATCAACGATCTCCTCTAACTCTTCTTTTTCTTCCTGTAATCCTGCGACATCAGAAAACTTCACACGTTTTGCCGGATCGTCACTCATTCTTCTCGCACGGCTCTTGCCAAAGTTCATCATCTTGCTTCCGCCGCCTGAGTTTGCTGCAGCCTGATTGGTCATGATCATAAAGAAAATGAACATGGCAGCAAAAATGATCAGATATGGAAGCAATGTCAAAAGCCAGCTCTCCTCCGGCGGATTCTGCACGGTATAAGTCTTAAATCCCGCATCCCGCATATACTGCTCGATCTCTGCCACATCTGAGACAAGCATCACCTGCGTACTCGAATCACTGAATGTAATGTTCACACTTCCTGTCGGCACTTCACGATTCGGCACAACATTAACCTGTGTTACCTTGCCCTCTGCCAATGCCGTCTCAAACTGCTGTCTTGTATACGTGTTGGTCACGTTATTGCCATCGAGCCAGTACCAGATTGCAATGACAGCGAGAACTAATATCAGATATACTCCAAATCCTCTAAAACCACTTCTCTTATTATTCAATCCCTTTTCTCCTTTATTCCTCTATCTCCACAAATCCAATGTAAGGCAGATTACGGTACTGCTGATTATAATCAAGACCATAACCTACTACAAATTCGTCCGGTATCTCAAATCCGACATAGTCAACCTTCACATCCACAACTCTGCGTTCCGGTTTGTCAAGAAGTGTACACAGACGGACACTCTTTGGACTTCTTGTTTTCAAATTCTCCAGAAGGTAGCTTAAAGTTCTTCCTGTATCGATAATGTCCTCAACAACAATGACATTCTTTCCTTCAATGCTGGTTGATAAATCCTGCACGATCTTTACGATTCCGCTGGATTCCGTACCGGAGCCATAACTTGAAACAGACATAAATTCCACTTCTACCGGAACGGTGATCCTCTTTGCCAGCTCACAGGTAAAGAAAGATGCTCCCTTTAAAATACAGATCAGGCATACGGATTCCCCTGCATAATCCTCACTGATCCTTGCACCTAATTCTCTGATCTTTTTGTCAATCTCTGCTTCCGTAAAATGAACGTTAATGTTTTTAATCTTCACGATAATTTCCTCCGTCGATCCTTACTTCCAGAATCTTTTTTGTATCTTCTTTTATTTTGCAGACGGCGCTGATCCGCCCGCCAATGACCCATAACACATGCGACTGCTGCGCTAAAAGCCATATGTGCTCTCTTTTTATCTGCGGTATCTTTTCGTCAATAAAATAGCTTTTCAGTTTCTTTTTGTGTCCCGCATCATCCACCGTCAGATAATCTCCCGATGCCCTTCTCCGAAACTGCAAGCCACATTCTATCCTATCATAATTCAGCCATTTCGTATACTGATTTTTTGGAATTTCGTCAACTTTTCCCGAAAATAAAAGCAGTCTGAGGCTTACATTGGCATCCGGCAGTGTGATACTTACCGTTTCTCCTGCCTCAAGTTTTGCAAAATCATCTGCCGTAACCTCATAAAATGACTGAGAAGCACCTGCTGCACCTTCTGTTTCACATCCACCTTTCTCCTGCCATGTTCCCGTGCCAGCTTTGTGCGTCCCTCTCCGGCACAATCTTACCCCCTCATAGATCCGGCTCGCCGTCATCTGATACGGAAGCGTGATCTCCCGTCCGGTCTGTTTCTCCATCAGTGCACAGACATCCTGCACATGCACCATGCCAAGATCTTTCCGGCTGCCGGCAGTCTTTCCAAGCACCTCATGAACGATTTCCTGTCTTATGATCTCCGGATACTGCTTCCACTCATTTTCTAAAATAACATATGCACCGCCCCCGCCAATGCAGCATGTCTGCACGGCTTTTTTTGTTTCCTGTTCCATATAACTGACCGCCTGCTGCAAAAGCAGTGCACTCTGATTGATATGAGAAACTGCCTGCTCGTTAATTACCGAAAGTTCAGGCAGAATATGATGACGGATGCGGTTTCTGCTGTAATTGATATCCAGATTGGTGCCATCCGTCCGGTACTCCTGCCCACACTTTTTCAGATACTCCTCGATCTGTCCCCTCGACACACAAAGAAGCGGACGCACAATCAAAATGTCATCTCCCAGCACCCGTTTCGGGTGCATACCGCACATTCCATGCACACCGCTTCCCCGCGCCATCTGAAATAAGACGGTCTCAGCATTGTCGTTCGCATGATGCGCAAGGGCAATGCTGACACGGCCAGCTCCACTCTGTTTCAGCTCTTCTGCTGCCTTTTGATAACATTCATAACGCAGTATCCTCGCAGCTTCCTCAACACCGATTCCCTCTGTGGCTGCATAGTCCGGCACATTGACCGGACATATCCTGCATGGGATATTTTTCTGCCTGCAGAGTTCCTCCACAAACGCTGCATCCTTTCTGCTCTCCTCACCGCGGATCCCATGTTCCACATGAATTGCCAGAAGTGTATAGCCGATCCTCTGGCGCAGTTCCAAAAGCACGAGTAAAAGTGCCACCGAATCCGCTCCGCCGGAGAGTCCCACGATCACGGTGTCCCCTTCTGTCATCAGTTTTTCTTTTTTGATCCAGTTTAATACATCTTCTGTCATTTATTTTTCCCAGATACATGCCGCTAACACGGTCATATCATCCTTCGCCTTTCCTCCCGTAAAAAGCATGACGCGCTCCATGATTTTCTTTGCCAGTATCCCCGGATTATTGGTCTGTATGCTCTCTATGATCTCCTGCATGGTATCCTCCGGTTTTTTCACATGCAGATATTCTAACACACCATCCGTTACCATGACAACAAAATCACCGCCCGTTAGTTTTGTTTCCTGCACAGAGATATCCATCTGTACCTGCGCTCCAACCGGCAGACTCTGGGAAGTGATACATTCCACCTCCGCCCCCCTCTTAATAAAGGTAGCTGCTGCCCCGATCTTATATAACTTCGCCATTCCCGTATACAGATTGATCTTGCAGAGATCGACCGTTGAATACAAATCATCCGCTCCTTTCATGACCATCGCGGAATTCATCATGCGGATCGCCGTCTCAACAGAAAATCCCGCCTCCAAAAAACGTTCAACCAGATCTAAGACCATCTCACTCTCTTTACATGCCATGCTCCCTGATCCCATTCCATCTGAAAGTCCAAGCAGAAATTCTCCACGCTCTAACTCCAGAAAAGAAAAATTATCCCCCGATATTTTTGCCCCGTCCTTTTTGACTCGCGCGATTCCCTGTACATTACGGTACACCGTGTCCTCATAAAAAACATAGTTGACCGGTTCCTTTGAGATAAAGGTTTTTGTGTCGGCTGCCGCCCGCATCTGCCTGCCTAATGCATGTCCCGCCGCAGTCACAAATGATTTCAGGGAAATACAGCCCCCCATTCTGCTCTTTAATGCCGCACTCAGTTTTAATCTGCCGTCAAGAGTCTCGATCAGATGTATTTCCTCAATGGAAATTCCCCTTTCTTTTGCCCGGTAACGTATCTCAGAGATCGCTCTTCTCTCCTGTGTATCGAGCACACGTTCTTCTCTTGCACAGTCCTGCATGATATAAGCCATGGCATCGAGCTGTTCCGCGATCACCTGCCTGTTTTCCAAAAGACGGTTGTACCACGCATGATTTAAGCTGACACGCTCAAACACACGCACCGCCTCCTCCACCATATCCCGGCTTTTCGCACAGTACTTCTTTAACTCCGCCTCATTTTCCGCCCCCGGCTCTCCCACCTGCCAGATGGATGTGATCATTGAAGACAAAATTCCATAAAGCGGTGTGCAGTCCCTCTCCCAGCAGAGTGCGCAGGAATCACAGGAGGCACATACTTTTCCGGTCAGTTCGTTTTGTACCCTGCCAAGCTCATCCGCAGCATATTTTTCTTTTCCTGCACTCATATTTAAAAATATCTGGGACAGCCCCTGAAAAGACTCCGCATAATTTTTGAGCCGCTCGCCATTTCCCCGCTCCGGCAGTTCCTCTGTTTTCCGTTGCACCGGCGTCCACTCCATCAGGAAATGTATACCGCGGTTTAAAAGGATTACCGCACCAAAAATAAAGACTGCCTCCAAAAATACCGCTGCCCCGTCCGGCTGGTTTTTCCATTCCAGGAGACTTCCGCAAAACGATAAGATCAGTGTGGTAAGTCCCGCCATCACACCTGCCAAAAATGCCGGACACCCTTCATTTGCCCATTCGATCAGCTTCACTGCACCGATCATAACGATCAGTGTCACCCCGTATTTTACCGCTGCGGTCAGCGGCATAAACAGAGTCATTCCTATGTACATAAAAGCAAGCAGCACAACTCCGTTTACCTGTTCTAAATAGAGTGCGGTAAAATATGCCGGCACAAGCGGATAACATCCCATCACACTGACTCCACATGCCAGGCTCCCGAGTATTCCAAATATCATTTGTCTGACTCCCGTCTTTTTCATTCCTTTTCTCCTTACACTTTCTTATTTCTCCCTCCAACCACGGCATTTTGTCTGCCGGATTTTTTCGGGTGCATCCCATTATAGGAGTCCGAAATAAAAATCTTTGTCAAAGGAAATCCCGATTTCAAAAAAGTTTTCGCCAAAATCCCTTTTTCGATGTCCTTTCGAGGGAGTTCAAAACAGTTGATTATTTTTAGGAATTTCACATTGCTCTCACACCTCATTCAGGTTTTGCGGTATAATGAATGCAAGTGAGTCAACATGCCTGCATGATTGACGAACGGCGAATTGGATTAATAAAGCATTTAAGGAGATGGAAAAATGTACACAGCAGACAGTAAACGTTATGAAACCATGCAGTATAACCGCTGCGGAGCAAGCGGTTTAAAACTTCCGATCGTATCTTTGGGATTATGGCATAATTTCGGTGATACCGGATGTTACGATAACATGAAGGCAATGTGCCACACCGCATTCGACCACGGCATTACCCACTTCGATCTCGCTAACAATTACGGACCTGCTTACGGAAGCGCTGAGCGCAATTTCGGTCAGATTTTAAAAGATGATTTTCTGCCTTACCGTGACGAGCTTCTGATCAGCACGAAAGCAGGTTATGATATGTGGGAGGGGCCTTACGGCAACTGGGGAAGCCGCAAGTACCTGATTGCAAGTTTAGACCAGAGCTTAAAGAGACTTGGTCTTGAATATGTCGATATCTTCTACCATCACCGCATGGATCCGGAAACACCGCTTGAAGAGACAATGGGTGCACTTGATTCTATCGTAAAAAGCGGCAAGGCACTTTATGTCGGACTTTCTAACTATGACGGACCGACCTTAAAGAAGGCAGCGGCTATTTTGAATGACTTAAAATGTCCGTTCATCATCAACCAGAACCGTTATTCGATCTTTGACCGTACCATTGAAGAGAACGGCTTAAAGGAAACTGCCCATGACCTGAAAAAAGGTATCATTGCATTCTCTCCTTTAGCCCAGGGCATGCTGACCAACCGCTACTTAAACGGTATTCCAGCGGACAGCCGTATCGCAAAAGACGGACGGTTCTTACATGAATCTTCCTTAACACCGGAACGTCTCAGTCAGATCAAAGCATTAAATGAACTGGCAGGACAGCGCGGTCAGACACTCGCTGAAATGGCATTAAGCTGGATCTTAAAGGACGACCATGTGACAAGCGTACTGATCGGTGCTTCAAAACCGGAACAGATTTTAGACAATATCGGTATCATCGGACATACTTCTTTCTCCAAAGAAGAGCTGGATAAAATCGACGCCATCGTAAAATAGAAGGTAACAAAAAACCAGTTCCATCTGCGTCATACGCACATCATGGAACTGGTTTTTCATTTTGTTATTTTATCATTTCGCTTCCTTGAAGATGATCTCATTATCATAGGCAAGTCCTAATTTACTCTTTGCAGTATCTTCCACATACTGCTGGGACTTTGTATACGTCTCATAGCTGCTCAGCTGTTCTCCCCTTGCGGTTTCTTCCTCTAACTGTTTCTGAAGCGACGCCTCCTGCTGCATGTATTCCTGATCTTTCTGGTAAACTCTGATGATCTGGACAGACATTACCGCAACAAACGCAATGACGATCATTCCAATACAAAGCTTTCCTGCTCTGTTATTATTTTTTTTCCGACGTCCCCTACCTGCCATATCTGTTTCCTTCCATCTGATATACCGCTGTCCTGACTGTTTTTCACAAACGTCCCGTCAGGCTATAGTTTACATAATCCAATTTTAACTGCTCTGCACACTTTTTTCAATCGTTTTCTGAAAAAATGTATAATTTTTTTCCCATGTTTTCTGAATGGTAGTAAAATAGTACCAAATATTTTGCCGAGCAGACCAAAAACCGTCCCAAAGACCATCACATTGATCCGTATGACAAACCGGCTGAGCAGAAAATAGTAGAGCAGCATGCCAATCATGATGCCGCCTATGGAAAATCCCCGCACCATGCCGTCATTTTCCCGATACAGCATCACAAAAACTACAGCAGTACAGCAGAGCCAGTAAAAAAAATCCTCCACACCGATCCAGAAATTCCCGTGTGGCACGACTCTGCGAAATATCCGGAAAATATCATATAAAAGAAACAATGCACCGCCAATCAATATGGATACCCCAAGCGAGGCTGCCTGCTCACTGATTGCTGCGCTGACAGCCATCATTTGAACAGCCTTCCTAAAATAGATTCAGCCTGTTTTCCTGTATTTTTGATATCGGAATACGTCAGGGAATCGATTCTTCCTTCAATATCAATTTCACCTTTTTCCAGGGTAAGACGGTTCACATGAAGATCATGTCCTTTTATTAAAAGCATGCCAAGTTCTGTCTCTAACAGAATCTCTGCCACATCAAATGACAACACGTCCACCACGCCGGAAAAAGCTCCGCTTTTGCGGTTTGCAAGCAGTACCTTATGTGACTTTGTCACATTTGTATTTTTATCATCCATCCTAAGACCTCCTGATATTTATTGGCGGAAATATCTATTACCGTTTCTAAATATATTAGAAGGTGCCTGCTTTTATGCTATATATTCAAATAAATCTTTTGCCTGTTCTTTTTTCGTGGTATCCAACAGATCAAGTACACGCACTTTTACGGTTTTCGTTCCAAATGCGATCTCAATGATATCCCCGACTTTGACATTGACCGATGCCTTCGCCGGTTTTCCATTTACAGATACCCTTCCCGCATCACACGCCTCGTTTGCCACCGTGCGGCGTTTGATTAGACGGGATACTTTTAAAAATTTATCGAGTCTCATAGTAATCCTCCAACAAAAAAGCGGATCCCACAACCGGAACCCGCTTAGAATCTTTTCTGTTATGATTATGCGTTAACCATATCTTTTAAAGCTTTACCAGCTTTGAATTTTGGAGCTTTAGAAGCCGGAATAACCATCTCTTTACCGCTCTGTGGGTTTCTTCCTGTTCTTTCTGCTCTCTCAGATACTTCGAATGTTCCGAATCCAACTAACTGGATCTTCTCACCTTTTTTTAATTCTTCAGCTACAACGTCTGTGAAAGCTTTTAATGCTGCTTCTGCGTCTTTTTTGCTTAATTCAGTTTTCTCAGCCATTGCTGCAACTAATTCTGCTTTGTTCATGTTAAAAATTCCTCCTCTGGATTTTCACAGTAAATTTAATTTTGCGGTTTTCTGATGCACCAATCCCTGACGGATATCCGTACACTGTAATACCTACTTCATTATTTATACTTGTTTTTACTTCTGTTGTCAAGGAAAATCCCCGAAATATGGGCATTTTTAGTTCAGAAAATGCCTGCCTGTAAACAGTAACCATTTTTACAAACATTTTCTATCCAGAATTCGTATTAAAGCATTTTATCGATCATCGCATGTACTGCTTTTGAAAGATCCGCTGATTTCTGATCTGCATCCGCAAGAGATGTTCCTTTTACACCCAGATAAAACTTCACTTTTGGCTCTGTACCAGATGGTCTTACACATACCCATGCACCATCTGTCATCTCATAGTAAAGAACATTCGAAGCCGGCAGTCCGGTCGGTGTTACCTTGCCTGTTGCAAGATCTGTAACCGTGTCTTTCTTGTAATCACGGATTGCAGTTACTTTATAAGCGCCGATCTCCTGTGGTGCCTGATCACGCAGCGTATTCATGATCTCCTGGATCTTTGCAAGTCCCTCGATACCCTTTAAGGTGATAGATGTCACATCATCTTTGTAATAGCCGTATCTCTCATACATTGCAAGCATTGCATCCCACAGTGTCATATTCTTTGTCTTATAGTAAGCAGCTGCTTCGCAGAGTGTCATGGATGCAACGATCGCATCTTTATCTCTCGCATAGGTTCCTGTCAGACAGCCGTAGCTCTCTTCCATACCAAACAGATAGGTTCCTTTTCCAGTCTTCTCGAACTCTAAGATCTTCTGTCCGATAAACTTAAATCCGGTCAGTACCTCTACCAGCTCGATTCCGTAATAGTCAGCGATCGCATCTGCCATATTCGTAGAAACAATGGAACGGATAAATGCACCGTCAGCCGGCAGGCTTCCATCGCGCTCCTTACGCTGTCCAATCACATAATCACCGATCAGGCAGCCGGACATATTACCGGTTAAGCTGTGATATTCCCCTGTTTTGCTGTCCTTTACATACACGCCGAGACGGTCTGCATCCGGATCTGTTGCAAGGATCAGGTCTGCATCGACTTTTTTGCCGAGGGCAAGTCCAAGTTCAAATGCCTCTGCTGCTTCCGGGTTCGGGTAGCTTACGGTCGGGAAGTCTCCATCCGGCAGCTCCTGCTCCGGAACAACGTATACATTTTTAAAACCAAGTTCTTTTAATACGCGGCGTACCGGAATATTTCCGGTTCCATGTAACGGTGTGTATACGATCTTTAACTCTCCGCCCACTTTATCAATGCAGTCCTGATGCAGCACCAGTTTCTTTAACTCTGCAATATACGGATCGTCGATATCTGCGCCGATCACCTGATAGAGTCCTGCTGCCTTTGCCTCATCAAGCGGCATGGTCTTTACCGCTGCGTAATCAGTTACTTTTTTTACTTCATCCATGATTCCGGTATCATGTGGAGGTGTAATCTGTGCACCATCCTCCCAGTATACTTTATATCCATTGTATTCCGGCGGATTGTGGCTTGCGGTCACATTGATTCCGGCGATACATCCTAATTTACGCACTGCATAGGAAAGTTCCGGTGTCGGTCTTAAAGATTCAAATACATACGCTTTGATTCCGTTTGCTGCCAGACAGAGTGCCGCTTCATCTGCAAACTCCGGTGACATATGACGGGAATCATAGGCAATGGCAACACCGCGTTTCTGTCCGTTTACCCTGCTGATATAATTGGCAAGTCCCTGTGTAGCCTTGCGCACGGTATAAATGTTCATGCGGTTGGTTCCGGCTCCGATCACACCACGAAGTCCGGCTGTACCAAATTCCAGATCCATATAAAAACGGTCTTCGATCTCTTTTTCATTTCCCTCAATACTTTTCAGTTCATTTCTGGTATCCTCGTCAAAATAAGGATTGTTCAGCCAGCTCTCATAATTTTCTTTGTATCCCATTTTTCTTTCCTCCCATACTTACTTATGATTCTATTTTTATATTAGCGATAACGAACCTGTTTTTCAAGTACTATTCCATGCTAAATTTGTACAATTCTGTCCTTTTTAGTTGCTGTTACCGGATAATGTTGACAGAAGCTCTGACAATGTAGATAAATAGTCCGCACTGCTGCCTGTTGATGTTCCATCTCCGGTACTGTTTCCTGTATAAAGATCCGAAGATGTACCCGTGCCGGTTCCGCTTCCTGCTGCCGTGCCGGTCGATGTGTCAGTACCGCTTCCTGCAGTTGTTCCGGCTACTGTTCCGGTACTGCTTCCCGATGTTGTTCCACCGCTTTCGCCGGCCGTATGACTTCCTGCAAGACTTCCTGCAAGGCTTCCTGCCGCTCCCTCTGCCGAACTGTCCGCTTCATTTGCTGTTTCCGCAGTATTTTCTGTTTCCGTTTCCTCCGTGGTGCTGTCTGTTCCGGTGCCGTCACCCGACATTCCGACTACGATCGTTGCCTCCTCAGAATTAACAAATAATTTCTTATTAAAGGTATCGTACCCTGGCGCCGTGACCGTAAGACTGTGCACTCCATACTGGATTGGAACCGCCTCTTCCGTATCAACAACCTTTCCATCGATCTGAATGAGCGCATCCTCCACATCCACGGCAAATAAAATATTTCCAAACTTCGGTCCCGCGCCCTTTAAGGTATTAAGATCAAGTGTCTCTGTTCTTCCACTCTCGATCGTAAGCTCCGTACTGCCGCCGTACCCATTATTTGCCACCGTCACAGTATAGGTGCCTGCCGGCAGCTCCATTGTCATATCTTTGGTCACTTCCGCAAAAATTTTGCTTCCGATCTGGATAAAGCTTCCCTCAAAAAGATCCGTATTGGTCAGAGCAAGCTCTCCATGTCCGGTCGTAACCACAATGGAAATCAGTTTTTTTCCTATACCGGTCACACGCAGTGTATCTAAATCAGTCAGATCAGACAACTGTTTTCTCAGGTCATCCTCACAGATATAAAGATCTGCATCATAGGAATACCGCTCATCTCCAATCTTAAAAATACCACGGTCCATATCCACCGAATAACGCGATACATCCGGATATTCCCAGACGGCATCTGAAATCTGCACCTGTGTGACTTTTCCCTGGTCATCTTTTTCTCCCACCGTGATCACTCTGCCCGGCTCAAAATAAGACACTGCAGTGCGGTTTCCGTATTTATCGAGAAACCTGGTCGCAAGTGTGTAATAATACACATACTCTTTCCCGGATGCAATCTGCTCTAACGTCAGGCATTCCTCCTGCATGTCATTTGTTTTGATCAGAAACTGGTCACTTCCGATCACAGCTTCATTTTTCTCAGTCGTCTCCGCCGACTCATCTGCATCATCCGACGTTTCTTCCGTTTTTGCATCTTTCTCCTGATCCGGATAATAATAGCGTCCGGTCACGACCGTATTTTTCTTCCCACATCCGCCAAGCAGCATGACCATTGCTGTAAGCAGTAATATGATCTGATATTTTATCTTCATGTATTCTCCTGTCTCCTACTGTAGCTTTGAACAATTTTTTACTCACCTGATTATACCGCAAACTGTCTATACGGTAAAGTGAAAGAGCATCTGTAAAAACTGCTCCCTTGCGTCCTCCTGTGCAACGACTTTTTCCAGTTTTTCTATATTTCTTCCCGACAGCCACGCCTTGTGTGAATTATAATAACGGTTGGCGATCTTCCAGAATTTTTCCGGGTATGCAAGATACACATACAGATATTTCAGTTCCTCCGGCGACAGTTTTCTGACCCGGTCATATCCGCGGATCAGATCCATGCCAAGCCCGGCATTCCAGTTATTTTTTTCCATCATTTTCCGGATAAAGTTGGCAAGATCCCCGACGCTCTCCTGATACAGGAAATTTTCAAAATGGACAACCGCGATCCCTTCCCGTGAAAAAATGACATTGTGCTGGTTATAGTCCCCATGGCAGAATCCGATCAGCTGTTCCTGGATTCCCAGATCTTTTAAAATATCCGTCGTCTCCTGTGCTTTTTTCACATACTCCGGATACCAGACCGCAAACATCATCTCAAAATCATTCTTTTTCTTTTTTGCACGGATATAATTTCTGACTTTGTTCAATTCCCGGTTTCTTTTTTCATAGAGAAGAAGCAGATTATTCTGCCCTGACTTTAAAAACTCCGGCACACTGCCCTCATAATTCTGCGCAGACTGGTGAAGCAATGCAAGTTCTCTTACTGCAGAAAGCATATCCGCCCTGTTTTTCGTGTCACATTCCGCCCCCGGAAATGCCTGATATAATATGTATTTTGTTTCCTCCTCGTTCACGGAAAACGGCTCACCCTCTTTTGTCCGCATTACCGTCTCCACCGTTCTTCCCTGTCCACTCAGATGATCCAGCATATCCGCTAAAAACCCGGCCCGCTCCTTTGATCCTCTGTATTCCCGCAAAATTTTCGGTCCCTGCTCTGTATCACACTGATAGCTGTCCCGTCCTCTTGAGATGGACTTTACTTCCAGTTCGTATTGTTCTAATATCTGTTCCGGTCGATTATACAAAAAAACGCCCCCCATATGATTGATTACGGTCTTACCCCGTGTCTCTTCATCATATGAGAGGGTTTGTTTATTCATGACTACAGATTCGCTCTAACAGCAGTTCCCTGTTATTCAGTTCTGGATCATCAAGCACCAGTTCTAAAAGACTTTTTAATGTCTCCCCGATCTCTTTTCCGGGTTTCATCCCGGCAGCGATCAGATCACTTCCATTTACAGCTAAATCCCGTATTGTAAGACACTGATTCTTCTCTAAAATTTCCCGGTATAACGCCTCATAGCCATCTACATAAGAGAGTTTTTCTTCTCTCTGGTATTCACTCTGTGCCAGAATATCCGCACGTTTCACTGCAAATAATGCAGGATACTGTTCCACTCCGATCCTGCTTACCGCCCTTCTTACGTTTTTCTCGGAAAGCGGCGGATTGTCATCATGCCAGCACACCAGCCGGCACACCTTATCGGTCGTGTCATTGTCAAACTTTAACCGGCGAAGGATCTTTCTTGCCATCTCACTGCCTTCTTTGGGATGTCCGTAAAAATGGTCATTGCCGGAAACATCCGTGGTTCTGCACACAGGTTTTGCCACATCATGTAACAGCATGGTAAGGCGCAGTACCTTATCTCCCACAATATGTTCCAGCGCTGCCACCGTGTGCTCCCCGACCGAATAACAATGATGCTTTGTATTCTGCGGTGTCGCCATCATACGGTCAAACTCCGGCAGAAACACTGCCGTAAGTCCTGTTTCCCATGCAGTCCTGATTTCTCCCGGATGTGCGGATGTAATTAATTTTACCAGTTCAGTCTGTATCCGCTCCGCACTGACTTTTGCAATATTAGGCGCAAGTTTTACCATCGCTTCTTTTGTCTCTGCCTCGATGTCGAACCCAAGCTGCGCCGCAAAACGCACGGCGCGAAGCATCCGCAGTGCATCCTCGGAAAAACGTTCCATGGCACATCCCACACAGCGGATCACGCCGCGCTCTAAATCACCCACACCGTCAAACGCGTCGATCAGGCCGTTTTTGTCATTGTACGCCATGGCGTTGATCGTGAAATCACGCCTTTTTAAATCCTCTAACAGACTCGCGGTAAACTGTACATTTTTCGGATGTCTCGCATCCTCATATTCCCCGTCGATCCGGTAGGTCGTCACCTCAAATCCCTCATGTTCCACCATCACAGTCACGGTTCCGTGCTGGATCCCGGTGTCAATGGTATGAATGTTCTTTTCGGCAAATATTTCTTTGACCTGCTCCGGTTTTGCCTGCGTCGTGATGTCCCAGTCGCCCGGTGTGCGGTGTAACATGGTATCACGCACACATCCGCCGACTGCATATGCCTCATACCCGTGTGTTTCCAATGTTTCTATGATAAATTTTACTTTTTCCGGCAAAACGATTTTCATATACGGTAAGTTCCCTTTTTCGTTGTCTTGATCGAATAGAGCAGATCATCCGCCCTCTTGATCATCTGGTTGATTTCTTCCTCGCCATGAATGTCTTCTGCCAACACGATTCCAATGGAGCAGGAAATGCGCTGCTCTTTCCGGATGGAAATCTGTTTTTTCAGTTTCTCAGAAATCGCTTTTTCAAAACCGTCCGCCTGATCGATCTTCTGATAGATCTGCTTTGCCGTTTCCTTCAGCCTTTCTTTATCCGCGGTGAAAAATACAATAATGTATTCATCTCCACCATAGCGGCAGACAAATCCCTGTTTTTCACACAGACCGGAAAAAATATCTGCCATTTCCTTTAAAACCAGGTCGCCGACATCATGACCGTAAGTATCATTATAATGCTTAAAATTATCGAGATCAATAAACATCAGACCCAGTTCCGGTTTCCGTTTTCCACCCGAAAATTCATCTATCAGATCTTTGATCCTACGGTAAAAACCTTCCCTGTTGTAAATTCCGGTGAGCTGGTCAGTGACTGCTGCGAGGTAAAGTTTATTGTTCATCTCGTATATTTTATCATATGCGTCCAGACGGTTCAAAGAATATTTTACCTCGCGGAATAAAAGCTGATACATATTTAAATCATCTTCATCGAGCATATACCGGTTTACGGAAGAATGCCAGTTATCCTTCATCCTCACATAGGTGATCAGAAAACTTTCGAGTTTTGCATTGTTAAAATACGGCACCGCCACCAAAGAGCACACGTCATCCTCACCAAACAATGCCGTGATATCCTGGTGTTCGTTATAGTTGCTGCTGATCTTTGAGATCGCGTAGCCTCCCGGATTCCGCTTTAAAGATGCGATGATCCTGCCCGTCCGCTCCTCGTTTAAATCGATCCCGGTATTATTGTATAATACCTGCGTCTGTCTCTCCATACAGCGCGCATACACCGCACAGTCCACATTAAAGTGATTTAAAAATGTTTTCATGACCGCATCGATCATTTCCTCTGCACAGACCCCGGTCACATCAATCAGTTTCTGCCAGGTCGAAATAAAATCCAGCTGGTGTTTCTTGCTCTTATAGGCTAATACCATGCTCTCCTGCCAGAGCAGTACGTCTAATTCCTGTTCGGAAACATCCTGCTGCCCGTCCGCCTCATCCACCGGCGGCAGTGTATCCATCATTTTTTTCGCCAGTTTTCCATAGGTACTGAAATGCTGCCTTTCGTATTCTTCTAACGTTTTTTTCTGCTTCTCATAACCTTTCTGATTTTCGAGACATTTGAAACATTCCATCCGCTTTTGCTGGAAAAGTGCATAGCTGAAAAACTGATTTCCCTCGGATCGGCTCAGATAATCCTCCGCTTTCTCATAATCTGCGTCTGCCTTTTTATACTCTCCATCGTGTACAGCAAGAAGTCCGCGGGAGAATGTATACAAAAACATGTCATCATCGACCTTTGCATAATCGTGGACTGTTCCAAACCTATCCCCCATCTTTTCTTTTTCTATAACGTAATTTAAAAACTGCCTGCAGTTGTTTAAATAACGTTCACAGTTAAACCGGTTACCCTCTAAGATCGACACAAGAGCGAGCAGTCCATATAATTTGGATAGATTGCAGACTCTTAAGCTGTTTAAATGCAGACGCTCCACCGCTTTCATGCACTGTGTCAGATAAAACTCCGCCTTTTCATATTGTCCACACATAATGCAGTTTAAAGACATGTTATACTGCACTTCCGCAATATCTTCCGGTTCCCTCAGATGATAAAACAGACGGATTGCATGCCTGTAATAAGCCATCGCGCGCTCATTTTCACCGATCGCACATAAGTTATATGCAATCCCCGAATAAATACGCCCTGCCTGGATTGATCTTTTATCTTTCAGTGCCTCATAAGTCCTCACCGAATAAAGCAGAGATATCTCATACATACCGTTTGTCGATGACAGCATAATATTTTTCTGGTATGCCATATTGATCAGATACTCATTTCCAAGTTTTTTTGCTATGCGGATTCCCCTGCTGAAATAAATCAGAAACTCCTCGGACTGGTTTGCTTTTTTCACGATCTCCGGCTTGTTATCGTACGCATAAATATATACATGTGCCAGGTGATTGCGATAGTTGTAACGGATCAGATTCTGGATCAGGCTTTCCTTTATCTTTACATCCTGTGCACAGAAAAAGATGTTATACCAGCCGGACATCTGGATCTTTGCCTCCAACAGTTCGGATAAAAACATCCGGTAATCATCGGACATTTTCCCGGCGATGCGGTATGTTTCTCCTGCCATCTCCAAAGCCTCTTTTAATTTTCCCTGGTACATATATGCGGTCGCGATCAGATAATCCTGCTCATATGCACACTCCTCTTCCTTTCCGGCAAGATGGATTTTTTCCAGATCCTCGCAGATTTCAAGCGCTTTTGGAATATCCTGTCTTAAAATCGATACTTTGACAAATAAGAGCCACATGCGAAAACGCGCGGCATCATCCACTAAAAGATTATCAAATTTTATCTTTCGATCAATGGTTTCTAAATAATATGCCGCCTGGTCAAAATCAAGAAATTCGACCATATTCTGCAGTTTCCGGTACACTTTTTCACTTCCATAGTCAACGTATTTTTCGTCATCTATGGTTTCTTCTTTTTTTCTGCCGGAATTTCCAATATGATAAATCTTACTGCCATCATCTAATGTCTCATACAGCATTTCCCAGTCCGGCACCAGAAATTCCGGCATTGCCTGGATATCACTCACGCCAAGCACAAGACCGATATTGCAGTTTTCACATTTCAAAAAGCGCGCCGTAAGCTGCATGGTACTTTTAGAAGCCAGCTGAAAACGGTTCAAAACAAACAGAACCGGATGCCTGTCAGCAATGGCACACAGCATGCGCTCAAGTGCCGCCAACATGCGTTCCTGCTCATATGCCACCTCATCAAGCAAAATGATCTCCTCCCGCCCTGTATTATCCTGATTAAAATAACCAAGCAAAACCGGCCGGTGCAGATAATACACATCGCACGTTTCCATAAATTCTTCAAACGTTCCCGTCATATACCGCCTGAACCCATCACAGATCATGGTAAGATACGGCTCATACGCACAGGTAATCTCCCCCGTTTCAAATTCATGTACCTGTACGAAAATGTCTTCATTTTTCTCAAGCTGCTTTGTATCATTTAAGTTTTCTACGGAAAATTGTCCACTGTATCTGACTAAAAGATGGTTCTTTTCCACAGTTCCCAAACCGGCTGCTACCTGTTCTATCGCACCATCATAATATTTTTCTATCATCTTCTCCTGCCCCCTGGAAAAATAATATTTTGTGTTACATGTACTTTTTCTGTCCTGTAATTCATCGTAGAAACGCTACCGGAATCGTTTTCATATTATGTAAAAAGGAAACAGAACCTTGTGATCCGTGAAACCTGGCTGTGTTCCCCGGATCATTTTCCAGTTCTGTTTTCATTCAAAGTAATCCATCTGTTTTCAAACAGACTATTAATTATCTTAGTATGCTTTACCCCAATATACTAATTTGTGTGCCGGCTTTCCACAGCATACACAGACATCTGAAATGTGCTCCTGATCGTTAAACGGCATACAGCGTGAGGTCACTGCAAGGTCTTCTTTGATCTTGTCCTCGCAAGCCTGATCCCCACACCACATTGCACGGATAAAGCCCGGTTTCTCATTTGCAATCGTGGTAAATTCTTCGTAATTATGTGCATCCCAGATATGTGCATCTCTGTGTGCTTTTGCACGCGCAAACATATCTTTCTGAATCTGCTCTAACAACTCTGGCAGTTTTGCTTCAAGTTCGTCTAATGCGATCTCAATCTTCTCTCTGGTATCACGGCGTACTGCCACACATTTGCCTGCTGCGATATCCTTTGGTCCAAGTTCGATACGAACCGGGATACCTCTCATTTCCTGCTCAGAGAACTTCCATCCCGGGCTCTTGTCGGAATCATCAAGTTTTGCACGGCAGACTTTTCCGATGCGTTCACAGACTTCTTTTGCAGTGTCAAGCACACCGTCTTTCTGCTGCTGGATCGGGATGACCATAGCCTGTACCGGTGCAATACGCGGCGGCAGCACCAGACCCGAATCATCTCCGTGTACCATGATGATCGCGCCGATCAGACGTGTCGTCATACCCCAGGATGTCTGATATACATACTGAAGTTTGTTATCTTTATCCGTATACTGGATGCCAAATGCTTTCGCAAATCCATTGCCAAAGTTGTGGCTGGTTCCTGACTGTAATGCCTTTCCATCATGCATCAGTGCTTCGATCGTGTAAGTTGCCTCCGCACCTGCAAATTTTTCTTTTTCCGTCTTCTGTCCGCGTACAACCGGCATTGCTAATACTTCCTCACAGAAATCCGCATAGACATTTAACATCTGTACGGTTCTCTGCTCTGCTTCCTCTGCGGTCGCATGTGCGGTGTGTCCCTCCTGCCATAAGAACTCTCTGGAACGTAAGAAAGGACGTGTCTCCTTCTCCCATCTTACAACAGAACACCACTGGTTATATACCTTTGGCAGATCACGGTAAGACTGGATGATGTTTTTATAGAAATCACAGAACAATGTCTCAGAAGTCGGTCTGACACACAGACGTTCCGGAAGCTGATTCAAACCACCATAAGTTACCCATGCAACCTCCGGTGCAAATCCCTCCACATGATCTTTTTCTTTCTCTAACAGACTCTCCGGGATAAACAGCGGTAAATATACGTTCTCAACACCGGTCTCTTTGAAACGGCGGTCTAACTCATGCTGAATATTTTCCCAGATCGCATAGCCTGCCGGACGAAGGATCATACATCCCTTTACGGATGAATAATCGATCAGTTCCGCTTTCCTGACCACATCTGTATACCACTGGGCAAAATCTTCCTCCATGGAAGTGATTGCCTCTACTAACTTCTTGTCCTTTGCCATGATAAATCTCCTTACTCTTCTATCTAAACCTTTGGATTTATTTTATGATAAACCAAAAGGCTTGTCAATTTCAAACTCCAGTTTTCTATGCGTTTTCGGATGCCGGAACGCGATCTTAAAAGAGCACAGTGCAAGCTGTCCGCCCGACGGTGCAATGTTTTCTTTGAAGTTGTACTTTTTATCCCCAACGATCGGCATCCCTGCATGTGCAAGCTGCACCCGGATCTGATGGTGGCGTCCGGTATCAAGTTTGATACGCAAAACGGCATGTTTTCCATCCTGCTCGACCACCTCATAGGAAAGGCTGGCATGTTTTGCCTGCGGTGTTCCTCTTTCCACCACCTCGGAGGTATTTGTCTTTCCATTCTGTAAAAGTTCATCCTCTAAGGTTCCTTTTTTCTTTTCCGGCACGCCGTCCGTCATCGCATAATAATATTTGTCCGCCAGTTTTGTTTTGATCTGGCGGCTTAGATCTGCCGCTGCTTCTTTATTTTTTGCAAACACCATAATGCCTTCCACCGGCTGGTCTAACCGATGTACCACACCAATATAAGGAAGCTCCCCTTTGGATGCACGGTAATTTTTTAGCAGGCTCTCCATGTCCGCCTGCCCGATGCGTCTGGTCTGTGTCGCCACGCCTGCCGGTTTTTTACAGACGATAATGTCTTCATCTTCATAAATGATCGCTGGCTGCATACTGTTCCTCATTTCTACTGCTTGATCGGCATATTGTCCACGCAGCTTTTAAAATCATCTCTCCTTGCAGATTCTTCTCCCGGCAAAGGAGTAGCTCTCTTTCCACCGCTCTTAGAACATTCCTGGCACGCATCTGCCCCTGCAGATGCCTCTGTTCTTCCAAATCTGCACTGTTCCAGGTGATCTCCGCTTGCAAGATACACGCCCTCTGTGCTTTCTTCTGCCATTACAACAACTGGTTTTTCGTAGTTACTCATTTGTGTTTCCTCGCTTATCCCATATTGATCGGGATATGAAAAATGTGCCCTGTTTTTCTGTCCTGTTATCTGAACCCGAACTTTTTTATTATATACCCTTTTTATACTCTATCTCAAGCTCTTCTGCAAGATATCCATCACTCATGCAATGCATGTCGGAAATGCAGCTTTTTCAAAGCATCTTCTGTCCGAAAGCAAATCTGCATATCCGGCTTTTCATAGCGAAGACGGTTAATCGCTTCTTTCTTATCAATCAAATGATCAAAATCTTCCGTTTCTGATCTGTACTTTCATCAAATTCATATTACTTCTTTGAAAACGATGTACTGGCAATAAGGCGCGGAAGCCATTTTCTGACTTCCGCGCCATTTTTCTTTTCACTGATACATGCAAAATAAAAAACCTTTACAGTTTAAATGTATATCCTACACCCCAAATAGTCGGAGAATATTTGGGATAAAAACTAAAGTTTAAAACGGTATCCTACACCCCAAATAGTCGGAGAATATTTGGGATAAAAACTAAAGTTTAAAGCGGTATCCTACACCCCAAATAGTCGGAGAATATTTGGGATAAAAACTAAAGTTTAAAGCGGTATCCTACACCCCAAATAGTCTCTATATACTGAGGTTTATTAGTATTCATCTCGATCTTCTCACGGATCTTTTTGATATGCACGGTCACAGTTGCGATATCTCCGATCGACTCCATATCCCAGATCTCACGGAAGAGTTCTTCCTTCGTGAACACATGGTTCGGGTGCTCTGCTAAGAATGTTAAAAGGTCAAATTCCTTGGTCGTAAACTGTTTTTCTTCCCCGTTGACCCAGACACGTCTTGCTGTCTTGTCGATACGGATGCCGCGGATCTCAATCACGTCGTTCTCTACTGCGTTGCTTCCGATCAGGCGCTCATAGCGGGCAAGGTGTGCCTTTACCCTCGCGACAAGCTCACTCGGTGAGAACGGCTTTGTGATGTAATCGTCCGCGCCAAGTCCCAGTCCCCTGATCTTATCGATATCGTCTTTTTTGGCAGATACCATGAGGATCGGTGTATTTTTTTCCTCTCTGATCTGTTTGCAGATCTCAAAGCCGTCAATGCCCGGCAGCATCAGATCTAAAATGTACATATCAAAATCTTCGGAGAGCGCACGTTTTAATCCGACCACGCCGTCATTCTCAGTCTCCACCTCAAACCCGCTGAGTTCTAAATAATCTTTCTCCAGGTCTGCGATTGCAACCTCATCTTCAATAATCAAAACTTTACTCATTTGGTACCTCCTGATATTTACGAATTACAAAATACATGACCGTTCCGATGGACTCTTTGCTGGTCGCCCAGATCTTTCCACCATGGTCTTCTATGATCTTCTTTACAATGGACAGACCAATACCGCTGCCGCCGGTTGCCGAGTTGCGCGACGCATCCGCGCGGTAAAACCGGTCGAAAATATATGGCAGGTCTCTTGCGGAAATACCTCTTCCGTTGTCCTCGATCTCCACCTGAATAAAGTCACCGACATCCTTGATGCGGATATTGATAAATCCCTGCTGTTTATCCAGATACTTGATGGAATTGCCGATAATATTGTGGATCACACGACGAAGCTGCTCCGGATCTGCTATGATCAAAACATTTTCGTCCACATAATTAAAGTAGGCAAGCCTGATATTTTTTGTTTCAAGATCAAGTCCGATCTCTTCTACGCAATCATTAAAATATTCCGATACATTGATCTTTGCGAAATTGTAAGGGATACGGTTCGTATCAATTTTAGCATACAATGTCAACTCATTTAAAAGCGTATCCATCTCATTTGCCTTATTGTAGATCGTGCGGATATATTTATCCCGCTTCTCCGGTGTATCCGCCACGCCATCCATCAGTCCTTCCGCATACCCTTTTACTGCCGTGATCGGCGTCTTTAAATCATGTGCAATATTGCTGATGAGCGTCTTGTTTTCTTTTTCTCCCTCAATCTTTTCCTCCGCATTATCCTTTAAGCGCAGGCGCATCTCCTCAAACGATCTGCAGAGTTCCCCAATCTCATCCTTGCTGTCCGATTCCACTGAAAAATCAAGATTGCCGTCCTTGATATTCTGTGCCGCCGTCTGCAGTTTTTTGATCGGATTGATCATGCTGGTATACATCCAGATGGTCAGCATCGTCGCAGTCAGCACAAGGATCAGCAGGATCGAGATCAGCACATCAATGAGAAGTTTCTTTACCTCCGGAACTGTCTCCTCTAAGATCGTAACAATAAAGGCACTTCCGTCACTCCCATCCTGAAACTGGAAGTCGATCTGCTTGATCAGCACCTGTTCGTCACCATCAATGTAAGTGCCGGCGTCCTCATCTTTCACCGTATCCCCATACGACGGCAGCTGTGTCAGCAGCGAAATGCTTGCATCCTCACCGATATAAATTAACTCTTTATCCTTTCTCACGATCAGATAAGAACTCTTCTCCTCTAATGTCTGGTTGAGTTCATTTAAATATTCCTGATCCTCCAGCCGTGCCGGATCATTCTTCGCCGCATCTTTCAGTTCCTTGAAACATTCTTTCGTAAAACGGCTTAAAAGCTGCATGGAATTGGAAAAATAGCTGTAATTATTTTCCTTGATTCCATAAGTCTGCTCAATCGCCTTCACCTGTATACGCTGAAAACTGAAAAGTGCCGCCATCATCAGCACGATCGGAACAAATATGATAATACAAAAAGAAATGATGATTTTTGATTTCAGTTTCATATTACATGTTCGCCTTTCCGGTTTCTGTTCCCACAAAAAAGGTCATAAGGGTATTTTATGACCTTCATAAACATACCTTTATGACCTATTATAGCATGAAAAATTTCAAATCCCATTTAATTTATATAAAATTGTCTAAACTTTTTGTGAAGACAAATGAGTTTTGTATTTCAGATATCTCTTACAGATATTTTTTTAATGTCTCAGCTTTATCAACTGCCTCCCACGGAAGGTCTAAGTCTGTACGCCCGAAATGGCCGTAAGCTGCTGTTCCACGGTAGATCGGTCTTCTTAAGTCAAGCATCTTGATGATTCCTGCCGGACGAAGGTCGAAGTTCTCACGAATGATCTCAACTAACTTCTCATCGGATAATTTACCTGTGCCGAAAGTATCTACCATAACGGATGTCGGCTGTGCTACACCGATCGCATAGGATAACTGGATCTCACATTTCTCTGCAAGTCCTGCTGCTACGATGTTCTTTGCAACGTAACGTGCTGCATATGCTGCAGAACGGTCAACCTTTGTACAGTCTTTTCCGGAGAAAGCTCCGCCGCCGTGACGTGCATATCCGCCGTAGGTGTCTACGATGATCTTACGTCCTGTTAAACCTGCATCACCGTGCGGTCCGCCGATTACGAAACGTCCGGTCGGATTGATGAAGAACTTGGTTTCTGCATCGATCATCTCTTTTGGAAGGATCGGATCGAAAACGTATTTTTTAATGTCTGCATGGATCTGCTCCTGTGTCACATCATCGTCATGCTGTGTTGATAATACAACTGCCTCAAGACGTACCGGTTTTCCAGCCTCATCGTACTCTACGGAAACCTGTGTCTTTCCGTCCGGTCTTAAGTAGGTCAGTGTGCCGTCTTTTCTTACTTTGGTTAACTGTAATGCCAGTTTGTGTGCCAAAGAGATCGGATATGGCATTAACTCCGGTGTCTCGTTGGTTGCATAACCAAACATCATACCCTGATCGCCTGCTCCGGTATCAAGATCATCTGTTAAGGCACCCTCTTTTGCCTCTAATGCCTTATCAACACCCATTGCAATATCCGGTGACTGCTGGTCAAGCGCTACCATAACTGCACAGGTATTTCCGTCAAATCCGGTTTTTGCATCGTTGTAACCAATCTCGTTGACTGTTTTACGAACGATTGCAGGAATATCTAACTGTGCTTTTGTAGTGATCTCACCGGTTACTAAAACAAAGCCTGTACAGCTTGCTGTTTCACATGCAACACGGCTCATTGGATCTTCTGCCATACATGCATCTAAGATTGCGTCAGAGATTGCATCGCAGACTTTGTCAGGATGTCCTTCTGTTACGGATTCGGATGTAAATAATCTTTTTTCCATTTTTATGCTCCTTTTTCTGATAGTGTTTTTCGTGTTCTTTGCGTAATTCTCCATTACACAAAAAAAATCCACTTGCGAAAAACAAGTGGAAGTGATAGCTGTAAATCAATCATCAAATCCTCTTATTGTTCGAACATATATGTACTGTCAGGTACGATTCGCTCAGGTTGGCACCTTCCGTAGAGGGGTTGCCGTGACTTCACAGATCCTTTGTATCTCCATCACTCTGAATAAGAAAATTCTAAAAATATTAAGTTGAAAAACTCACAGTGGCTAGAATACACCTGTTTTCCCCAAATGTCAAGGTGTATTTTCTTAACCTTTTACACAAACCAGATTGACTTTCAAATGTGAAAATTCTATACTATACTTAATTATGAACGTGACAGACGTACAAATGAAATGGGGTTTTTTATGAAGAAGGTAACAGTCAATAAACTTGAACCAGGCATGGTCACTGCCGAACAGATCCTGACAAAAAACGGACAGATGATCGTTGATAAGGGCGTCACACTTACAAGACCGCTTATCATGCGTCTTTCCTTTTATTGTGTTTTAGAAGTGTGTATTGAAGATCCGGATGAACCAAAAGATCCTGAAACACCGCATTTTATCCCGGCTTACTCCCAAAAAGTAAAAGCATCGAAAGAGTTTCAGACGTTCCAGTTTGATCATTCATTCGTACTGAACTCTTTAAAGTCCTCCATGGAGGGATATGTTTTTCACAATCAGCCGCTTGACACTGATGATCTTCTCGAACAGACAGTCAAACTGTTCAATTCCTGCAAGACATCACTGGAACTTTTTGATATGCTGCATAATATGCGCGCCTACGACGACAGCACTTACGCACATTCTTTAAATGTGGCTCTGATCTGCCGCCGTATCGGTAAATGGCTGAAAGTAGACGCCGCCACTTTAGACACTTTGACACTCTGCGGTCTTTTGCATGATATCGGCAAATTAAAGATTCCGGATGAGATTTTAAACAAACCGGGCAAATATACCGACGAGGAATTTGATCTTGTCAAAAGGCATACAAAATTTGGCTACGAATTATTGAAAACTTTAAATATTGATCCACATATCAAAAAAGCTGCCCTGCTCCATCATGAGCGCTGTGACGGATCCGGTTATCCGCTGAAAGCGACCCAGAAAGACTTAGACGACTTCTCGATGGTTGTTGCAATCGCCGATGTTTACGATGCCATGACTGCCGCGCGTTCTTACCGCGCTCCTCTTTGTCCTTTCCAGGTCATTGAACGATTTGAGCAGGAAGGTCTTCAGAAATATAAACCAAAATTTATCCTTACCTTTTTGCAGCATATCGCATCCACTTATCAGAACAACCGTGTTCTTTTAAGCAACGGACAGAGTGCCAATATTGTGATGTTAAACCAGCAGCATCTCGCAAGACCGATCGTACAGTTAAACGACAACTCCTGTATTGATCTCTCTACACGTCTTGATCTGCATATTCAGAGTATTCTGTAAGTAAAAACGCAGCACCGCAGAGGTTCTGCGGAGAACGATCACAGTTTCTGATCGTTCTCCAGCAGATTTGCCTCTTCGAGTGCTTCTTTTGCTTCTTCTTCCGTTTCTTCCGGTGTACCATTCTCTACCGGTATCTTTCCAATGTACATAAACAGGCGTGCCACAATCAGTGGTACAAATCCTATAAAAGCACCATATGCCCCATATGTATAGACGGATACGCAGCCAATGCATGCACCAACAAAAAATGAGAGTACCGTCATCGTATACATGATTCCTTTTCTCCGGAATTCCGGATCTTTTGTCAATACAAACTGTGTCCATGCGAGCAGCGACTGTTTAAAATTATTCGTAGTAAAAATGCTTGCACTGTTATACCCCGATGCGCCGGAATAACTGCCCCACTGAAATGCCGAACAGAAAAATATCGGGTAAAGGCTCACAACCGCAGACATCCCCTCCGGCATCATCGCTGTTACGGTGAGTCCCGCTGCGTCTACCCAGAGCACCAGCTTTCGCATATCCAGTTTCGTAAAATTCGTCAACAGATAAGAAATCACGATCGCACTTCCAAAAATAAGAAATGCTAAAAATCGTATCCCCACTTCTGCAAAATTTTTTCCGGTAAGTGCCGCCGCCATCTCCATGACATTTCCGGTCTGTGCGGAACCAAAATTTCCTGCATGCAGCAATATCGCATAGGTTCCAAGAAATCCTCCAACCAGTGTAAGATTCCAGTGAAGGATCATATCAAGTTCTTTTTGAAATATTCTTCTCATCGTTCTCCCTCTTCCCTTAAAACGCTATCATCATGAATGTCTGCGCGCAAAAACTGCCATGGTAAAAGACGTCTCCCATACCCGGAAACGCCCTCTCCATGGCAGCTTCTACATCGTAGTCCCTGCATAACAGCTCTTGCTTAGCAGCTTCTACATAATAGTCCCTGCATAGCAGCTCCTGCATGACAGTTTTCCCTGCCATGTTTTCAACTGCTATGACACTTTCAGTGTAAACTTCTGTATCTCTTTCTCTGTGCTTACTTTCTCGATCACAGCCCCCAGTGATGCGAGTTTCTTTTCAAATTCTTCATATCCACGTTCAATATAGTAGATATCGTCTACCACCGTGATGCCTTCCGCCGCAAGTCCCGCGATCACAAGAGCCGCTCCGGCACGCAGATCCGGTGCATTGACACGGGCTCCGGTATAATTCTCAATACCACCGATGATCGCTATATTGCTCTCTACTTTAAAGTTGGCACCCATGCGCGCCAGCTCACCGACATATTTAAAACGGTTTTCAAAAATACTCTCCGTAACGGTGCTCGTACCCTCCGAAATACCTAACACAACCGCGATCTGTGGCTGCATATCTGTCGGAAATCCCGGATACGGGAGCGTCGTAACCTGTGTGTGATGCAGTGGTTTTGAGGATACCACACGCACCGCATCATCAAACTCTTCCACCTCACATCCGATCTCAAGCAGCTTCGCACTGATTGCCTCTAAATGCTTCGGGATGACATTCTTTACGGTGACATCTCCCTTTGTCGCTGCTGCTGCAAGCATAAATGTTCCGGCTTCGATCTGATCCGGGATGATAGAATATTCTGTCTTGTGCAGTTTTTCAACACCAACAATCCGGATCACATCCGTACCGGCGCCTCTGATATTTGCACCCATGCTGTTTAAAAAATTGGCTGCATCAACAACGTGAGGCTCTTTTGCCGCATTCTCCAGCGTTGTCTTACCCTCTGCCATGGCTGCTGCCATCATAATGTTGATCGTTGCACCGACAGATACCTTATCCAGATAAATATGTGTACCTTTCAGCTGCTTTGCATCTGCAACCACCAGACCATGGCGGATATCTACCGTCGCACCAAGTGCCCGGAATCCTTTCAGGTGAAGATCAAACGGACGGCTTCCGATATCACATCCACCCGGAAGAGCTACCTCCGCATGTTTATATTTTCCAAGGAGTGCTCCCAGCAGATAATAGGATGCTCTGATCTTACGGATATATTCATTGTCCACAACCAGATTATGAATAAATGATCCGTTCATCTTTACTGTATGCGCATCCAGTCTGTCTACCTTCGCACCAATATCACTGATTGCATTTAACAGCACATTGATATCTCTGACATTTGGTAAATTTTCTATTGTAACGGTCTCATCCGTCATAACCGCCGCAGAAATAATGGCAAGCGCAGCATTTTTTGCTCCGCCGATCTCCACTTCTCCGACTAACGGATTGCCTCCTTTAATGACATATTGTTCCATACCACACCTCTATGAACCTTTTCATACAAACACATAATTATAGTTGCTATTATGTGCTTTTGTCAAGAATTATATCACAGTTTCAATTTTGTTGTAAATATGCAGATATTCCCAAAAATGCCCTTCATTTCCGCACACTTCCGTTCAACTTTTATCAGTTACTGATGTACTTCAACGGATTGACTGCAGCCCCTCCGATGTATATTTCAAAATGCACATGTGGTCCTGTGGAACGTCCGGTACTTCCGCTCAGTGCAATCGGTTCCCCCTGCTCCACCTTCTGGCCGACTTTCACCAGCAGCTTGCTGTTATGTGCATACCGCGTCAGTCTTCCGTCCGCGTGGCTGATCACCACATTATTGCCGTATCCACCGTTATAAGATGCCTGGATCACAGTTCCCGCACAGGATGCGTACACGGTTGTTCCAATCGGGCATGCCCAGTCCACACCTTTATGCATTCTTCCCCAGCGTCTTCCAAATCCTGATGTAAACCTTCCACCGGCAAGCGGCTTAATGTATGTCGGCGGCACGATCGTTCCACGCTCCACAACTGCTGCCTTCGCTGCCGTCATGATCTTCTGGTGCGCTAACTCTCTGCTCACTTCAGCACCGTTTTCATATACAACAATATCGTTTCTCTCACGATGACCTGCCACGCCCTCTTCTAAAACTTCCTCCTGATTGGTATACCAGGAATCATTTTCCTTAATGACAGGTTCCTCCTCATAATCTTCCTCGTAAACTTCTCCCACAGTCAGCCTGATCTTTAAATCCGGTTCCGGAACCGCAATGATAAGCTCCTGTCCTTCCCGCAGTGAGTCTGCATTCTCAAGTCCGTTCAATGCCATAATATCTGCCACTTTTGTATCATGGTCAAGTGCGATCACAGAGAGACAGTCACCACTCTCTACTACATATATTTTATTCGATTCTTTCTCTTTTGTTACTTCAGCAGCGGCATCATCCGCAGTGGTAAACGCATCTGACTGCACATAATTCTCATAGACCTCAATATTTTCCACAAATGCCATATCAAGGACACCCGTTTCATAAAAATCTGCTGCATCCGATGTCACGGCATCTAAAAGCTGCGTTGCAGACTCTAAGGAAACGCCCGCAAGCGACGATGCCTGCATATCCTGCGTTTCTTTCTCCCCGGTTTCCGCCGGATCGTCTTCGTTTTCTGCCTTTTTCAGATCAGCCGTTAATATTCCACCGATCTGTCCCTCCAACGTCTGATATACAACAGTATAGGCATTGTCTTCATCCGTTTTTTTTCTGACCTGATTCAGAAAATCTGACACTTCATCCAATGTCTTAAAATTTCCACGGTAGGAACCGATCGCAACCGTATAGGCACGCTCCCTGCTCTCAATCGTCTTCTCTGCTAATATCTTTTTTAACTGTTCTTCCAGTGTTTCTTTCTTTTCTAAACGCACAAACGGTTTCTTTTCTGTTTTTACAGACCATTCATAATCCATGCATAAACGGCTTGCAGATTCTTCTGCCAGTTTTCTTCTTGCCTGAAGGATTACATCCTTCACATCGACATTTTCCGCCACATACCCGACAAATGTTCCGTCTACATACACGCCCTGATAGTTCTGTCCTAATGCCGTCTGCTGCGAAAGCGCACTTCCTGCCAGTATGATAAGGAATCCGCCAGCAGCAATGATGCCGGACAGCATTTTTTTATCTTTTAATCTTTTGTTCATCTTCTGACTCTTTCATTCCATTGATGTGATTTTACAAAGATTCTTTTTGAATTTGCGCCACGATCTTTTCGATCGTCTGTTCCACGTTCAGGCCATCCTCCGCGATCGTGATGTCCGCATATTTTTCATATAGAACAACTCTCTCATCATACAGGTCTTTTAACGTCTGTCCGTCTTTTAAAACAACGCCCCTGCCTTTAATATCTGACAGTCTGCGGTCGATATCCGCATAATCTAATTTTAAATAGATCACAGTTCCGATCTGCCTTAAGTGCTCCATTGCCTCTTTTCCATATACGACACTTCCCCCGGTAGCAATGACCGAATGATGTGCTTCTATTTCACTGTTGATACGGTTTTCCACTGCAATAAATCCGTCCGGACCCTCTTCTGCAATGATCTCACGCAGTAACTTTCCTTCTTTCTCCTGAATCACCAGATCCGCATCCACAAACTGGAACCCAAGTACTTTTGCCAATATGACTCCGACAGTACTTTTTCCAACTCCGGGCATCCCGATCAGTACGATATTGTCTTTTTTCATCTGTTTTCTCCCGCTATAAACTTCCCATTTTCATAAAAAAACGTCGAAAGACTGTGCTTTCGACGTTTTCTTTTTACTCTGTTGCCTGCTCCGTCGTGCTTTCTGTCTCTGTATCTTTTATAGTTGTAAACAGGTTATCGAAATTCACGTCATCCCAGACTTTTTCTTTCACTGCCCACTCGATGCCTTCTTTCCATCCATCGAGCGTCTCATCATACAGATCATCTTTGCGCTGCTCAATAATGCTCTGACGTGTCTCCTCTGTTGCATCCTCGTCCACTTCTTTATCAAGACGTGCCACAAAATAAGAGCTGTCGCCATCGATCAGATCTGTTACTTCGCCTTCTTTTAAATTTTTCAATGCTGCTAAAAGATTGTCATCCACAGAATCATCTTCCTGCGTAAAAGTACCGGTGCTTACCGTATAGCCTGCATCCTCTGCCGCCGCATCAAGACCATCTTCCTTCGCTGCTTTTGCAAAGTCAGCTACCTTTGCTGCAAGCTCCTCTTTCTCTTCATCTGTGTAATCTACCGTATTGCCACTCTCATCCTGATGTGTCGTCTTAGAAATGCCCACATAACTGTATGCACCCGTTTTTGCTTCCTCATCTGTCACATTGGTATCTGCGCCTGCAACGATTGCTGCTTTCATTTTACTCTGGATCGTCTCTAATGTAAGGTATTCCTCCACGATCTCCTGCGTCGCACCAAGTGCATTGATTGCATCTTTGCTGTTATCTTCCATAAACTGTGCTGCCGCTGCGGTGAGCGCTGCTTTTTCATCGTCTGTAATGCTGACATTATACTCATCCATATGAAGCTGTAATACGTACATATCTTCTAAGGAGTCCATCACGCTGTCTTTAAAATTATCCTGCCCGGTCGTTCCATTTCCATATAAATCGGATGTCCAGACATTTTTTCCGAAATATGCGGTATAAAAATCATCTGCTCCCGCCTGACCAAATCTTGCTGCAAAGTTTGCGACTCCAAGTTTGACCGGCTCTCCGTTTAAAGTTGCCACTGTTTTATCTTTATTGACTCCGCCACAGCCTGTCAGTACAGATAAAGCCATAGCGCTGCTTAACAATAATGCGGTAATTTTTCTGCTGTTCATATATTCCTCCCAGTGCCCTCTTTTTCCGATATGGGCAGTCATTCAGTTTATTATAATTCGTTTTGTAAAAAGCCGCAAGTTATTTTTCCATCAGCATCTCCCCTGCACGCTGCAAAAATGTTTCCATCACATCTTTTGCTTCCACATATTTTTCCCTGGTATTCAGTTTCAGGAAATAGGTAAAATATGGTTCCTTTACATCCATGGTAAACTTCACATGTTTGTCAAAGGAAGCGGTAAACTCCGGAATTGCCGCCACATTGATCTTCGCTTTCTCATACAGGGTGAACCGCAGTGTATCACCTTTCTGTGCAATATCTGTAAAGTAAAGATGATGTGCCATGGATTTTACCCTTGCAATATAAAGCAGATTTTCGACAGACTTTGGCGGATCTCCAAACCGGTCGATCAGCTCTTCTAACATTTCTTCTGACTCATCTGCCGTCTCAATGCCTGCGATGCGCTTATAAATGTCAAGTTTCTGCATCTCATTCGGAATGTATCCCATCGGAATATACGCATCAATATCAATATCGATCGAGGTATCAAAACTTTCCGCAACATCCATACCTTTTGCTTCCTTCACTGCCTCGTTTAACATTTTGCAGTAAAGATCGTATCCGACCGCCTCCATATGTCCATGCTGCTCTGCGCCGAGCAGATTTCCTGCACCACGGATCTCAAGATCACGCATGGCGATCTTAAAGCCACTTCCAAGTTCCGTATACTCCTTGATCGCAGCAAGTCTTTTTTCTGCGATCTCTTTTAACATTTTATCCCTGCGGTACATTAAAAACGCATACGCCGTCCGGTTGGACCTGCCGACACGCCCGCGGAGCTGGTAGAGCTGCGACAGTCCCATATTATCGGCATCGTGGATGATCATTGTATTGACATTTGAGATATCAAGTCCCGTCTCAATGATTGTTGTAGAAACAAGTACATCGATCTCTCCGTTGATAAAACGGTACATGATGTTCTCTAACTCTGTCTCTTTCATCTGCCCGTGCGCATAGGCAACGTTCGCCTCCGGCACAAGCTCTGCGATCTTTGCTGCCACATCTGCGATCTCCCGTACACGGTTGTATACATAATATGCCTGTCCTCCACGGGAGATTTCCCTGGATATTGCCTCACGCACCAGTTCTTCATTATATTCCATCACATACGTCTGGATCGGCACACGATCCATCGGCGGTTCCTCTAACACACTCATATCACGGATCCCGATCAGGCTCATGTGCAGTGTCCTTGGAATCGGTGTTGCCGTGAGCGTCAGAACATCAATATTGGTCTTTAACTGCTTGATCTTTTCCTTATGCGTCACACCGAAACGCTGTTCCTCGTCAATGATCAGAAGCCCAAGATCTTTGTATACTACGTCTTTTGAAAGCAGTCTGTGCGTTCCGATAATGATATCAACACTTCCTTTTTTCAGCGCCTCCACCGTCTTTTTCTGCTCCGCACTGCTCCGGAAACGACACAAAAGATCAATGTTGACCGGAAAATCTTTCATACGCTGCACAAAGTTATTGTAATGCTGCTGCGCTAAGATCGTTGTCGGCACTAAAAAAGCGACCTGTTTTCCATCCTGTACTGCCTTAAAGGCCGCACGGATTGCGATCTCCGTCTTGCCGTAACCGACATCCCCGCAGATCAGGCGGTCCATGATCTTTGTGCTCTCCATATCTTTTTTGGTCGCCTCGATTGCAAGCTCCTGATCCTCCGTTTCCTCAAACGGAAACATTTCCTCAAACTCTCTCTGCCAGACGGTATCCGGCCCGTATACAAATCCCTCCTGATCCTGTCTCTGTGCATAAAGTTTTACAAGATCCTGTGCGATCTCTTTTACCGCACCGCGCACCTTTGTCTTTGTCTTATTCCATTCCTGTCCGCCTAATTTGTTCAGTTTCGGCTTCTTTGCATCCGCGCCGGCATATTTCTGGATCAGCTCTAACTGCGTTGCGAGGATATATAAGTTTCCACCACCTGCATATTCTATTTTGATGTAATCTTTGACCGTCTTATCGACCTCTATTTTTTCGATTCCACGGTAGATGCCAAGTCCATGATTTTCATGCACGACATAATCACCGATGTTAAGGTCGGTAAAACTTGCGATCTTTTCTCCCTCATAGGTACGGTGGTGCTTCTTTTTCTTCTTTTCACTGCCGAAAATATCGCTCTCTGAGATCACAACAAATTTGAGTAACGGATACTCATAACCTTTTTTGATCTTACCGTAACCGGTCATGATCTCACCCGGTTTTACCTCATGGTCGAAGTCTTCTGAATAAAAAGCATTCAGTTCCTCTGCCATCAGATCTTCTGCCAGCCGCTTCGCACGCGTTCTTGATCCGGAAAGCAAAATCACACGGTATCCGTTTTTTTTGTAACGGGTGAGATCTTTGACCAGAAGTTCAAAACTGTTATTATATGGATTGACCGTCTTTGAGTTGATGGTAAATTTTTCTTTGATATCCACATGACTGTTTTTTAAATCCAGTGCCACCAAAGAAATACATGCCATTGTTTCAATTTTTGCCAGGATTTCCTTACAGGAAAAAAGTTCCCGCATCTGTCCAGGCAGAATATAACCTTTTTCAAGACGCTGTTTCATGCTCTCGGAAAACTCCGTTTCCGTCACCATGCCGCGCTCAATGGAACGTGCCAGCTCATCCACAAAAATAACGGTGTTCTCCCTGTTAAAATAATCAAGCAAGGACACCCGCTCCTCACAGAAATAGGACAGATATGCGTCAAGTCCCGCGCTGATGCCCAGTTCTCCAGCTTCCTCTGCGATCTGTGCTGCAGCACTTTTGGTGCGGTGCGCCTCCTCCGTTTTCATTTCTTTCCGGAGTTTTGCGGATACCTTGTCTGCTTCTTTTAAAATTCTTTTGATTCCCTCCTGCCGCTCCTCTGCCGTCAGAACAAGCTCGCAGGCAGGATAGATCGAAATCTCCTCCAAATTTTCAATCGAGCGCTGGCTTTCCGCATCAAAAGAACGGATGGAATCAACCTCATCCCCCCAGAATTCGATTCGAAACGGATTGTCTTCCGTCAGTGGAAAGATATCTAAAATTCCACCGCGCACGGAAAATTCTCCCATCGTTTCCGCCTGATAGTTCTTCTCATAACCAAGTTCCACCAGATGTTTTGTGAGTTCTTCCAGATTTAATATATCTCCGACGGAAACCTTTTTGACTTCCTGGATAAATTTTTCCGGCATTGGCATTGGATTCATTAGACTGTCAAACGTAGTTATTATGGTGCAGGATGACTCCTCCGCGAGCATTTTTAATGCATTGATACGCTCCGCGGTAAGCACATTTCCACGGATATCCGACTGGTAAAACAGGATATCTTTTGCAGGATAATATGCTGCCTTCGGATCAAAGAAACGATATTCTTCATAGATTTCTTTTGCTCTCTGCTCCTGAAACGTAACAATGATTCTGTTTCCAGAACCATTGTTTACACTATACATGATATGTGGTTTTGCCGCGTCAATACATCCTGAGATCTGTGCAATACCACGCAGATCATGCACCCCCGCACTTAAGGTTTCAAATTCTTTGAGCTCTTTCAAAGGTTCAGTAAAAGTTTTCATGATACTCCTTTTCACTCTTCCTTCTTTTTCACATTATAACGGTTCATCGCTGCATCCGTCTCACCGGTGATCATCATTTCTGCTGCCTCCACGGCATGCCCGATCGCCTTCTCTACTTCCGCGCGGTCTGCGGCATCAAAATGTCCTAACACATGATCTGCAAGATCCCATCCCGCCGGTTTTTCCCCGACACCGACTTTAATGCGCAAAAAATTCTGCGTCCCGGTCATCGCAATGATATTTTTGATTCCATTGTGCCCACCCGCACTTCCTTTTTTGCGGATGCGCAGATTTCCCGGCGCAAGGCTGATGTCATCATAGATCACGATCATCTCCTCTTCCGGATCCATCTTGTAATAATTGACCAGCTCCGCCACGCTCTCCCCGCTCAAGTTCATATAGGTCTGCGGTTTCGCCAGCACAACTTTCACCCCGTTTATGACACCTTTTCCACAGAGTGCCTTATGTTTTTTTTCACTGATACTGATATTATATTTCTCTGCAAGCGCATCCATGACATCAAATCCGATATTATGTCTGGTATGCTCATACTGTTTCCCCGGATTTCCGAGCCCTACGATCAAAAACATGTATTTCTCCATTTCTGTATCTTTTATCCACAGTGACCGGAATAAATCTTTCCATCCCATTTATTTTGCCTGATTCCGTCTGCGAATGATCTCTGCTGCAGATTTCAACTGCTCCTGGTCATTCACACCCATGATATCCTCCGGATCACTTAAGGCAAACGCATCCACTTTCAGTCCTTTATCCTTTATAATTGTCAGCGTATCCGGCAGATAATATTCGCCCTGTGCATTATTCGGCTGGATTTTTTCAAGTGCCTCTTTTAATTCCCTTGTATCAAAAATATACATACCGGAATTAATCTCATGCGATGCTCTCTCTTCCTCACTCGCATCTTTATGCTCTACACTTTTCACAAAATTACCGTCCGCATCACGGATGATTCTTCCATATCCTGTCGGATCTTCCACCATGGCAGATAATACAGTAACCGTATTCTTATTCTCTGTGTGATATTCTCTTAAACGCTTTAAGGTTTCTGCCGTGATTAAAGGCGTATCCCCAAACAGGATCATTGTCTGTCCCTCATCCCCTAAGAAATCTTTTGCACAACGCACCGCATGACCGGTTCCAAGCTGCTCCTCCTGTAATACAAAGTTTACTTCCTGATGCAGGATCGTCTCCCGTACCACCTCATATTTGTATCCGACAACCAGACAGATGTCCTCTGCACCTGCTCCGATCGCAGCTTCGATCGCATAGTCCACCAGACATTTTCCTTCGATTGTATGTACCACTTTCGGCAGATCCGATTTCATTCGCGTTCCTTTACCTGCTGCAAGTATTACCGCTTTTAACTGTTCCATATGTATCCTCCTGCATCTTCGTGCTTTTTTTCTGATATTGTTCACCATACCATACTGTTTATCTCATTGCAGTCTATGTTTTATTTTACAGGACTTTCCTGATTTTACAAGTATTTTTCACACCGTCATTATAATAAGCTGCCGCCAAATGATGGTTTGTGGGTGACATGAGTTTCCTCGTGTAGGGTGGTTCTGGGGATTTTAGATTGGCAAATTGCATCAAGCCGGGACTGTTTTGTTCCGTTGTCCGAAAATAAGAAAGTCTAAGTATGCCTGATTTAGTTTTATGCCGGAGTGACGTGTGCGTCTTAAATGTGCCATCCGGGCACATTAAGACTTGTGCTGCCGTCCGTGGCAGCACAACACTGTATTGTGAACAGGCATACAAAGACTTTCTAATTTTCTCCCAAAGTCACAAAACGGATCCCGGCTTGATGCGATTTGCCAGCCACTAAGTTGTGAACCACCCTTCTCCGGGGAACTCATTTTACAACTTTGGCGGGTGTAAATTTTTAGTGTTTTATGTCTGAATCTGAAAAAAAAATATTTCCAAATAACTATGTTTAATAGATTATTATTGGTTTGATAATACTGGAAAAACCTCAATGTATCCCGTTATGCCTATGTTTATTGCCATACACATTTGAAAAAATTATTCTGTGTTATTTTGTCTGGCATTTTACGAAATAATTCATGTAATACAATGTAGCATATAAAAATTCTGGGAAGCCATTAGGTTGAATATTAATGATACAGCACATTAGCATTTTAAGCATATTTTCATTCAAGCGAATATCAAAAATTCGCGCCTACGCCCCCAGTTTTGAGATGAACCGCCCACCCAAATGGTGTTCATAACCTGACGGCTGGCATCTTGCGCAAAGCCGAAGCTAATTTTGTGACTTTGGGAGAAAATTAGAAAATCTTAGTGTGTCTATAGGTACACAGTGATGTTCTGCCACGGATGGCAGAACAAGGCAGCATCGAGTCATGGATGACTCGTTGTTGCCGGTCACGTCACTCCGAGAAAATCTAACCCAGACACACTTAGACTTTTCTTATTTTCGTACAACGGAACCAAAATTAACTCCGGCTTTGCGTAAGATTCCACTCACAAGCCTGCGACACACCATTTGGACGGGCGACGCATGTCCCCAACAAACCATCATTTGGCGAATCAACTGTTTAACACACACCAAAAAGCGGCTGTAACAACAATCCCCTGTTACAGCCGCTCATTCTTTTTATTCTGCCGACACAACAATCTTCCTCAAAGACCTGCTGCCAAAAGCTCCTTACTCTTCAGCAGCTAATGTCTCCTCGTACTTTTCCAAGATCAGTTTCTGGATCCGCTCTCTCGTTCCGGAGTTGATCGGATGTGCAATATCACGGTATTCTCCATCCGCTGCCTTCCGGCTTGGCATTGCAATAAAAAGACCTTTTTCCCCTTCAATGATCTTAATATCATGTACCACGAACTCTTCATCGATCGTGATTGAAACTACCGCTTTCATCTTGCCTTCTTTTTCTACTCTTCTGATCCTCACGTCCGTTATCTGCATGTCTTATGTCCCCCTTTAAGTTGTTTTACCCTTGTCCTAAAAATGCATTTCTATAACACGTAGCGCTCATTATTCTCAGAAACAATCTTGATACCATTGTCCCCACAGTAATATGTATTGGCTTTCAATGTGTCCCTGCTCTCCACGATACAGTTCTCAATGTGTGTGTTATCTCCGATATATACATCATTTAAAATAATGGAGTTTTTGATCACACAGTTCTTTCCAACAAATACTTTTTTGAACAGGATCGAATTTTCCACTTTGCTGTTCACGATACAGCCGCTTGCGATCAGACTGTTGCGCACGTCGGATCCTGCATTGTACTTTGCAGGCGGAAGATCATCAACCTTAGAGTAGATCTTTGGCTCATCATGGAAAAAGTATCTGCGCACTTCCGGTTTCAGGAAATCCATATTGGTCTGGTAATAAGACTCAACGGTCGCGATATTGCTCCAGTATTCTTTCATCTTGTAACCGTAGATACGTTTCATATTTTTATAACGGATCAGAATATCCGTAACGAAATCCCAGCGTCCTTCCTCTGCACTGCGCTCTAACATCTCAATGAGCTGTCTTCTGCGCACGATATAAATACCGGTAGAGATCGTATTCGACTGGGATACCATCGGTTTCTCCTCGAATTCCACGATCCTGGAATCCTCGTTCATGCGTACCACACCAAAGCGGCTTACATCCACATCCGGTGCCATATCTTTGCACACTACCGTGATATCTGCTTTCTTTTCGATGTGATATTCCAGTACTTTATTGTAATCAATCTTATAAACACAGTCACCGCTCGTAATGATGACATACGGTTCGTGGCGTTTCTTTAAGAAACTGATATTCTGATACATGGCATCTGCAGTTCCACGATACCACCAGCTGTTGTCCACCGTAACTGTCGGGTTAAATACGAACAGACCGCCCTGTTTTCTTCCGAAATCCCACCATTTTGAGGAACTCAGATGCTCATTTAAGGATCTGGCGCTGTACTGTGTCAGTACTGCAACTGTCTGTATATGCGAATTGCTCATATTGCTGAGTGCAAAATCAATGCTTCGATAGCTGCCCCCAACAGGCATTGCTGCAATCGCTCTCTTATTGGATAGTTCCTGCATACGGCTGTTATTACCGCCAGCTAAAATAATACCTATTGCCTTCATTCTGAGTCACCTGCCTTAATAATTACTTCACCGCTTTCAAGAATTCCATCCGGATAATCTTCTTTTTCCGTAACTCCGGAAATCGCCGTGTTCTTTCCTATCTGAACGCCATCCGGCACCACGGAATCTTCACCTATTGTTACAAGACCAAAAGAATATATGCTTGCATTCAGCTTGTTCGGTGCTTCCTCACCGACTCCAAGCACCACATTGTTTCCAATCTGGCAGTTTTCTGCAACGATTGACTTATCTATCGTGACACCTTCACCAATCTGTGTCCCTTTCATAATTATCGAGTTTCTTACTACGCTTCCCTTACCGATCGTAACACCTGCACCGATGACAGAACTATGTACTTCTCCATAGATCTCGGATCCCTCACCAATGATACTCTTCTCAACCACAGAATCTTCTGACAGATACTGCGGCTCAATGATATCGCTCTTTGTGTAGATCTTCCAGTATTCCTCATAGAGATTGAACTCCGGGATCAGATCGATGAGCTCCATATTTGCTTCCCAGTAGGATCCTAACGTTCCGACATCTTTCCAGTAACCGTTAAATTCATAGGCGAAAAGACGTTTTCCTCTCTCATGACAATACGGAATTATATGCTTGCCGAAATCGCATCCGCTCTGGTCTTTCATGGCATGTAATGCTTCTTTTAAAACATTCCAGCTGAAAATATAGATTCCCATGGATGCCAGGTTACTTCTCGGTTCTGCCGGTTTCTCCTCGAAATCCTGGATTTTTTTATTTTCATCTGCAATCACGATTCCAAACCTGCTTGCTTCCTCAATTGGTACCGGCATTGTTGCAATCGTCACATCTGCATGATTTTCTTTATGGAAATCGAGCATCACTTCATAATCCATCTTATAAATATGGTCGCCTGATAAGATCAGGACATATTCCGGATTATAGCTCTCCATATAATTCATATTCTGGTAGATTGCATTTGCTGTTCCACTGTACCACTCACTGTTGTTGCTCTTCTCATAAGGTGGAAGAACCGTTACACCGCCATTGTTACGGTCAAGATCCCACGGAATACCAATTCCGATATGGGTATTTAAACGTAACGGCTGATACTGTGTCAGAACACCAACAGTATCAATTCCTGAATTAATACAGTTGCTGAGTGGAAAATCGATAATGCGGTACTTCCCTCCAAACGCAACTGCCGGTTTGGCAACCTTTGCTGTAAGCACTCCAAGACGGCTGCCCTGTCCTCCAGCCAATAGCATAGCTATCATTTCTTTTCGAATCACGTCAATCACCTCTCGTCACTTTCTAGTCAATCTATTCCTTTTGGTATTTTTAATTATACCACACTTCAAATCCCATGTACATCATTTTCCACAATATTTTTTACTGATTTTACATATTTTTGACACATTGCACAAATTGATAAAATTTTATCTACAATTCGTTTTTTCTGTCGAAAAGATTTTTCCCCAAAAGAATTTGCAAATTAATTTCATACGGGTATAATGAAACAAACAGAATAATTCATAAAACAGGCAGGTATCAATAAATGTATAAAATCAATTTCAACCAGCCGCTGCACATCCATTTCATCGGAATCGGCGGCATCAGCATGAGTGGTCTTGCTGAGATACTTTTAGAAGAACATTTTGCCATCTCAGGATCCGACGCAAAAGAATCCGAACTGACCAGACATTTAGAGCACATGGGTGCCCGTATTTTTTACGGTCAGAAGGCTGAAAATCTTACCGACGGCATTGATCTTATCGTCTACACCGCTGCCATCCGGGAAGACAATCCGGAATACGCGGCCGCAAAGGAGCGCAGCATCCCAATGTTAAGCCGCGCAGAACTGCTTGGTCAGATTATGGACAATTACAACAATTCCATCGCCGTTGCCGGTACCCACGGAAAAACGACGACCACATCCATGATCAGCCAGATTCTTCTCGCAGCAAAGGCTGATCCTACCATTTCCGTCGGCGGAATCTTAAAAGCCATTGAAGGAAATATAAAAGTAGGCAAGTCCGATATTTTTGTATCCGAAGCGTGTGAATATACCAACAGTTTTCTCCATTTTTATCCACGATACAGTGTTATTTTAAACGTGGAAGCGGAACACCTTGACTTCTTTAAAGATATTCAGGACATCCGCAATTCATTCCGAAAATTTGCAGGAAATACAAAAAAAGACGGTGCGATCATTATAAACGGAGAGATTGAAAACTACACAGAGCTCACCAGCGGCTTAGATCCGCAGGTAATCACTTTCGGACTGAATGACTCCTGTGACTATTATCCTTCTGATATTACCTTTGACGAAACAGCATGCGCTTCCTTTACGGCAATGCATCACGGTACCCCGGTCATGGATGTAAAACTTCACGTTCCGGGCATGCACAACGTATCAAATGCACTTGCAGCAATCGCACTCTCGCTTGATCTTGGCATTTCAACGGATGCGATTCTTGCCGGATTATCCGCTTTCGGAGGTGCAGACCGCCGTTTCCAGTACAAAGGATGTGTGGACGGGGTTACTATCATTGATGATTACGCACATCATCCGACAGAGATCCGTGCAACATTAACCGCAGCCAAAAATTATCCACACAAGCGCCTGGTCTTGGCTTTCCAGCCACACACCTATTCCAGGACAAAAGCATTTTTAGATGATTTTGCAGATGTACTGTCCATGGCAGACGTGGTCGTTCTTGCTGATATCTATGCTGCCCGTGAGAAAAATACTTACGACATCAGTTCGAGGGATATCCTTGCAAAATTAAAGGAAAAAGGAACAGAATGCTATTATTTTCCTTCCTTTGAAGAGATCGAGAAATTTTTACTGAAAAATTGTATAAACGGTGATCTGTTGATAACTATGGGGGCCGGAGATATCGTAAACGTGGGTGAACATCTTCTTGGTCGATAAGTTATCCACATTATCCACATTCGATTGGGGAAAACTTCAACCATCGAATGTGGATTTTTTTTGTTAACATAACACATATCCATTTTCGGATTCCGTTTTCTTTTATGTCCCTTATTTTCTGTATTCCGGCACATTTGCCATAACTTCCGTTTTTATGAATCCACTTTTTTATCCACATTATCCACATTCCCCGCAACCCTTGATTTTACAGCGTTTGTATTCAAAAATGTTCTTCTCTTTTTTCTTTTCCTATGCTATAATTTGTGGCGCAGCAAATATTTATACTTATACTTTTAGAATATTATCGAAAGAGGGTTTCCTTCATGGCTAAAATACTAATCCACAGTGACAGTGCATCTTCTGCCACGAGTGTATCGAATATTTTTATTGATGAATATATGTCTGACGCAAACGGGGAATTTGTAAAGATCTACCTGTACCTGCTGCGTCTGATGAATGCCCCGGATTCCGCTTTTTCGATTTCTTCGATTGCAGATAAATTTGAACACACGGAAAAGGATGTCAAACGCGCCCTAAGTTACTGGGAACGTATGCATCTTTTACGGTTAGAATATGATACTGAGCACAACCTGACCGGTATCTGCCTGATTGATTCTGCATCCAGGGATAAAACCGGCACAGGCGATGATTTTCCGGAAAATGAAACGGCTGCGGAAACACCTGAAGCAGACAGTGTCTCCTCTTTAGAAGACACATATCATTCCCCGGATGACGGCATTTCTTCGGTAAATACAGAATCCTTCCCTCCAAAAAGGGATTACACCCGCGATGAATTAAAACAGTTTCAGGAAAATGACCAGATTGCGGAACTTCTTTTTGTCGCGGAACGTTATCTTGGACGCCCTCTCAGCCAGACGGATATGAATACTTTTATTTATTTATATGATGAGCTTTCATTTTCATCGGATCTGATCGCATATCTGGTGGAATATTGTGTCAGCAAAAACCACACCGCTATCCGCTACATCGAAGCCACGGCGCTAAAATGGGCAGAAAGCGGCATCCGGACGGTAACCGCTGCCAAACAGGAGGCAAAGATCCACAGTCCGGCTTACTATGCGGTGATGCGCTCCTTTGGCATTACAGGAAGAAATCTGGTTCCATCCGAGACAGACTATATTGAAAAATGGCGTTCCGAATATGGTTTTTCGATCGATATCATCTGTGCGGCATGTCAGCAGACCATCCAGAGCATCCACCAGCCGAGTTTTCCTTACACTGACAAAATGCTCTCGAACTGGCGTAAATTAAACGTACATACCATGGAAGATGTAAAACGTTTAAATCTTGAACATAAAGAACGCACCAAAGCATCGGCACAGGAGGCTGCCGGTCCGAAAAACAAGTTTACAAGCATCGGGCAGCGCTCCTATGAATATGATGAGCTTGAAAAAATGTTACTGACAACCAATTCAAAACATTGATACCATAGAGTAGTGTGAAAACATTGTCTTCATACTAAAACAGGCAAAAATGGAGATTAGGATAAGAACATGCCTCTGACAAATTCACAATACGATGAGATTATACGGGCATATGATGCCCGACAGTTAAAAAATGAACATGACAGGGAAGAACGGACCCGTTATGCCTACATCAAGATCCCACGTCTCCGTGAGATCGATGATGCCATTGCGACCTGCTCCGTTGCACAGGCAAAAAAGCTCTTAGACGGTGATACCATGGCTCTTAATACCCTGAAAGAACAGATTGCCTCCTACCGCAGTGAAAAAAAGGATCTTCTGAAAAAAGCAGGGCTTTCTGCTGATTATCTGGAGACTTCTTATGAATGCCCGGATTGTAAGGACACCGGTTTTATCGACGGGAAACGCTGCCACTGTTTTACACAGGCTGCGATCGATTTAGTCTATACCCAGTCGAATTTAAAAAGCATCCTGCTCCGTGAGAATTTTTCCACATTTTCTTTTGACTATTATTCTGATAAAGACATAAATCCTGCAACCGGGTTATCATCTTTGGCAACAGCAAAAGATGCCGTTGCGAAATGTCATGATTTTATTGATCACTTTGATGATACATTTTCCAATCTGTACTTTTACGGAGATACCGGCATCGGCAAAACGTTTCTGTCAAACTGTGTTGCAAAAGAGCTGATGGATCACGGTCATTCTGTAATTTACTTTACGGCGTTCCAATTATTTGATATATTAAGCAAGGGTGTATTTGCAAAAGATGAGGAAGCGATTGCCGCAAATGAAAATATTTTTACCTGCGATCTTCTGATCATCGATGATCTCGGCACAGAGCTTACAAATTCTTTTACGACTTCCCAGTTGTTTTTGTGCTTAAACGAAAGGATCCTGCACCGGAAATCAACCATCATTTCCACAAACCTCGGATTGTCCCAGCTTACCGATCTGTATTCGGAGCGAATCTTATCAAGAATTATGGACAATTATGTTCTGATCAAATTATTCGGGGAAGATATCCGGATGCAGAAACGAAGACGCTGATGTTCTATAAACACAAAATACATTTTCTGCCTTCAATTAGAGCAATCTATTGAAATACATGTAAACAAATTTTTATGGAGGAACCATTCAATGCCAAACGATGAAAGAAACCTGGAAACCTTACCTGATGGAGCACTCGGTCTGATCCCGCTTGAGAGCTGCAAAGAGCTTGGTCTGAAAGTAGACAAGTACCTGGTCGGCTGGAGAGAAAAAAGACAGCATCAGCATGCATCTGATCTTGCCTTTAAAGATTACCGCCGCGATTCCTACATCATCTCTACCGCTGTTCCGCGTTTTGGAACCGGCGAAGCAAAAGGTGTGATCAAAGAGTCTGTCCGTGGATACGATCTGTACCTGATGGTCGATGTGACAAATTACAGCCTTACCTACTCCGTATGCGGCCATGAGAACCACATGTCACCGGATGACCACTATGCAGATTTAAAACGTATTATCGCAGCCGTTGGCGGTAAAGCAAGACGTATCACCGTCATCATTCCTTTCTTATATGAAAGCCGTCAGCACAAACGTACTTCCCGCGAATCTTTAGATTGTGCTTTAGCATTACAGGAACTGACTGCAATGGGTGTAGATAACATCATCACATTTGATGCACATGACCCGCGTGTACAGAATGCGATCCCGTTAAAAGGCTTCGAGACCGTACAGCCTGCTTACCAGTTTGTAAAAGGTATCTTACGCGAAGTAACCGACTTAAAGATCGATTCCGATCATATGATGGTAATCAGCCCGGATGAAGGTGGTACCAACCGTGCTGTATATCTTGCAAGCGTTCTCGGATTAGATGTCGGTATGTTCTATAAGAGACGTGATTACAGCCGTATCGTAGACGGACGCAACCCGATCGTTGCGCATGAGTTTTTAGGTTCCTCCGTAGAGGGAAAAGATGTTATCATCATCGATGATATGATTTCTTCCGGTGAAAGTATGATCGATGTTGCAACAGAGTTAAAGAAACGTAAAGCAAACCGTATCTTCGTCGTTGCAACTTTCGGACTCTTCACAAACGGTTTAGAGAAATTTGATCAGGCAGTTGCAGATGGAACGATCTACAAAGTCGTTACCACAAACCTTACCTATCAGACACCGGAACTCTTATCCAAACCATATTACATCAGCTGTGATATGAGCAAATACATCGCTTATATCATTGATACCTTAAACCATGATTCTTCCATCAGCGATCTGTTAAACCCGTATGACAGAATCGAACGTCTGGTATCTAAATACAAGGCAGAGCAGAAATAATTCATTCTGAAATATCAAAAAAGCCGGTACTTTTTCGTGCCGGCTTTTCTTATACAATGGAATGCATGTCTATAAACATTCTGGCATCAAAAAAAGAAACCATCATACACTTTCGTATAACGGTTTCTTCTTATCTCATTTCTATGTAAGTCCGTCTGGCAAACGCTCCTAAAACAGATCAACTCTTCCTGCAAACTTCTGGTTGATCACATAGTACGCTGCAAATTCTTCCGGTTTTAAATATACCTGAAGGCTCTTGATGGATGATGCTCTGTGACCATCTGCAACAAACTCATTTTTTGCTTTCTCAATCACATCTGCAACAATCGCTTCATTCCCCTGATACTGGATAAATACTTCCGGTTTTAATTCTTCTTTTGCTGCCTTTGCTGCTTTCTTTGCTGCTCTTGACGGTTTCTTTTCTCTTGCCGGTTTTGCTGTTTCTTTTGTCTCAGCTGCTGTATCTTTGACTGTCTCAGCCTTTGCTGCTGCTTTTTCTTCTACAGCTTCTTTGACTGCTGCTGTCTTTTCTGTTACTGCTGCTTTTACTTCAGATGCAGACTCTTTGACTGCTGTCTTCACATCCTGTGCTGCATTTTTTGCTGCCTGTAAAACATCACTGGCCTTCTCATTTGTCTTCGGCTCTGCTTCCTTTACCTGATTTGTTTTTTCTGCTTTGATTGCATTATTTTTCGCTACAGTTCCTTTTGCCATAATGAATTCCCTCCTCAACAAAACTTACTCACAAACTAAAAACTTCTCCATTGCGTCTAATGCTTCTTCTTCATCGCTTCCTTCAGCGACAATATTCACTGTCATACCCTTTGAAGGATTAAATGCCATGATTCCCATGATACTCTTTGCATTGATCCTGCGGTTATTGCTCTCAAGGATAATCTCACTGTCATAGCGGCAAGCCACCTGAACCAGTTCTGCAATTGGATTATCATGTTCTTTTGAAACATTCGAAACCACTACTTCTTTTCTGCTCATATTCATCCTCTTCCTCTTTTCAAGTACTTCTCAAAATATAACCCATTCGACTTTAATTTGCAATACGTCTCACTTAAATCTGTTAAAGTTCAACGAACTATTCTATGGAAGCACTGTTTTTTTATGCAGTTTTCTCTTTTTTTTCATGTATTTATATTGGAAATGTATCTGTAAAACCTGCCTTTTTCTGCATTTGCTTTATTTCAGATATGTGAAGAAAACATTTCCTGCTCCTTTAAACACTTCTTCTGCTTCCGTTATACTCTGTTTAAAATTGTTTCCGGATGAAGGATCAAAAATAATGACATTATTGGCATCATATCCTACCACCAGAACCGCTTCATTGCTTCCCGTCATTGCAAATACCGGATTACCGCAGCTTACATAGTAAAGGACTTCTTCCACACTGCATCCGGTCAGATCTAAAATTCTTGCATCTTTCATTGTATTGCTCAAAATATTCTTCGGTGTCTCACCGCCTGCAATCAATGCACTGACACTGATATTAATTCCTTCTTTCTCAAGCATTGCATTGATACACTGAGCAATGCTGCCGGAAGAAGCATCTTCCGCGCCGACTGCGATGTCAGAGAGTGCCGGTTTGATTGCATCTCTGGAACGTTTCCAGATATACTCCTGATCCTCGCCTACTACGACTCCCATCTTTTCATTTGCCTTTGTGATCGCACCTGCCACCTGATCTGTGGTATAAACCACATCACCTTTTACATAAACATAATATTTTCCGTTACCACCCTTATCTTCAAGTGTGAGCGTGCGATCCTGCTCTAATATGGTTTCTCTCGGAGTCAGCAGTCGTGGAGCCTTTTCCCCCACATTTTCCGGCAAGGATATTTCAAACCGGGTCTCTTTACTGTCAGAACTGCTGCTTACAATGGAAACTATTTTATTTCCATCTCCCTCCCGGTTCATGATCATATCCTGATCTGCGTCCACATATGCCGTACCATTATACTGAATACGGTTTAAGTACATAGTGTAATCTTCAATATCAACCCCGGAAACATAATATCCATTTTTTTCGTATGTCTTTAAAACGGACGGCGTATCGGATGACACATCTAAAATTTTAATCTGATACATCGGGAAGATTACATTTCCCGCAGCCTCCGTTGATACATCTGCCGCATTCGCTACGCCATATACAAAATCGTCTCCCATAAATCCAAGCGGTTTTACATACTTTCCACTGCCTTCTGTTATGGTAAATGTTTTTTCACTGGAAAAGTTGATGAGCGAAATCGTATCACTCTGTCCGTTCTGGCTGTCTTTCGTCCATGCAAAATAACGGTCGGATTCTGAAACCGCATATATTTCTTTATCCAGTCCCTTGATCAGCTCTTTCATTTCCAATGTACTAAGATCGATTCCATACACACTGCCATCGACCATCAGATATAATTCTCCGCCCTCAGTCACATACATCATCTGACCAAGTTCGGATTTCATGACCTCGTATGCCTTATCCGAAGATATGAATGCAAGCTCCTCATTTGTGTTTGAAAGACTGTCATAATGATTGACCTCAATTCCCACTTCCCCCTCATGGTTTCCGCGGTTCATATAGCCATATACGATATAATCAAGGCTTCCCGCCTCATCGATCCTGACAATTTTGATATCATGTTCCCCGTAATTTTCACGGTTGTCAATTCCTTCATATCCACGGAAACTGAACACTTTTGCGAGTGTATTCTCCGTCTCATTGTAACTCCAGAGTTCGCCCTCCTGTACAAAAGCGACCGTGGTTCCGGTCTCATTCGCCTGATACTCCACATTTCCGGAGCGTATCCCAAGCTCAATATAATTGTCAAAAAAGCTTGCATTTTCCCCGCGGAAAATCTGATTCATCCGGCGTTCAAAATTGAGCAGATACATCCGGCTGCTTGTATAGCGCACTCTGTAATATTCTTCTACATTATAATATTCACTCTCGCCACCCTCACCGATACTCGTCACAACATAATCCAGCACGATCACATTATAGGTATCCGTAATTTCTTTTATGGATGGCACCGGCGTCGTTAACTGCTCTCCGTTAAAATCTGCCCATGCAAGCTGTTTTAATGAAGAATTTAATGAAACAAACTGTAATGTTGTGTTATCGCCGGTTGTTTTTTCCATATACGTTGACAGTGTTCCCGATGTCTCACTGTTGAACGTGGTATTATGAAACTCTTTTACAAATTTCAGGGATTCGTCTACATGCGCATTTGGCATTTCCACAATCCTTGTATAATAATAAATGACATCATTTCCGCTCTCTAAATTAATAAGAAGTAAATACTCTTCTCCCTCCTGAAGCAGATTCTGGATTTCAAGTTCTGCTTTGATCGTACCTTTTTTCTCATCATAGGAATTGACATCTGCATTGGCGATCAGTCTCTCCCCATCAAGGCTTCGTATTTCATACGAGATCGCATCCACGCTTGTCTCGTATGTCTGGATCGTAACCGGAAGTTTTCTGTCTTTTCCAATCGGTGTGATCGTATCGCGCATACTCGCAGCATTCATCTTTGTACGATATCCATATAATTCATTGACTTCCTGCTCACTGCTCTCTAATGTGATGACCGGTAATGTGGCATTTTTCATTTCTGTTGTCAGATCTTCATTGACATGATTTGTCATCATACTAAATACTCCGACTGCCACAAAAAAAATGACGGTCAGTACGACTGCCTTAATTGCACCTTTCTGCACGATATTGTCTCCTTACTCTATGTGAATGAAATATCATTTTCCCTGTTAAAACCGCCATCTTTGTAATTTCTTCTGAAACCCGAAAAAAAGCGACAGATATATTGTATGCATTTTTTTTCAAATCCGCAATGCCTATCACTGATTCTTTTTGAAATTTTAAGAAAGAGAATTAAAAAACGGGCAGTGTACCTATGACCTGCCCATTTTCTGTAACATTTGTTTTACCACCAGCGTCTGCATCTTCTGTGCCTGCAGCGCCGTCTGTACATCTCATTATTTAATAATACCCCGATCAGGCTCCGCATATCATCACGTCCTCCAGGGGGCGGTGGAGGCGGCATCCCGGGTCCCGGTGGAGGTGGGGGCGGCATCCCGGGTCCCGGCGGTGGATTCATTCCGCCCCAGTACTGTTCTGCCTCAACATTCTTTTCTTCCCCTGTCACATTGCGGTAGATCCGCTCTGCCACCTGTTCTAACATCAGGCGGTCCGGATACTCGTCAAACATCAGGCTCCCCTCATACTCCATCTTGTCGCACTCATCTTCCACATAAGAAAGGATTGTCTTCACCTCTTTCGGATAAAGCTCCTTCATGCGTTCCATATCTTTTTCATATTCCATTTCCGTCAGATACAGATTCTGCATCGGATAGCTCATATAAAAAGGCATTTTCGGCACATCCATCTGCATACGGAAAAACTGTTCCTGATTATAGTCCACACATTGCTCCTGTCGCTAACATCTCTATATCATATGCGTGAGGAATACTTTTGTGCGGGTTCCATTATGCGTTAGAATTATTCAAACAAAATATTTTTGTATTTCGTATAACCTTCTTTTTTCATCTGCACGGATGCCTCTTTTTTGTCCCCTTCATGCGTAAACTCATACACATTATAAGCACCGTCACGGTAGGCAAAATCCGCTCCGTTATCCTGATAATGCAGATAAGTTCCATTGCCCGGATACATGCGCATTTTCAAGGTATCATACGGCTTTTCACCGACGTACTGTGCCAGTTCATAAGTTGGGATCATGCCTCCCTCTTTTACGAACATCGGACAGGTATCAAGCGGTGCGTCTACCATATAATACTGTCTGCCCTGATATGGTTTCTTTGTCTCATAATCATACCAGACACCTTCCGGAAGATATACGATCTTTTTCGTCTCTCCCTGCTCTAAAACAGGTGCAGCTAAAAGATTTTCTCCGACTAAAAATTCACCGTTTAAGTTCCAGACTTCCGGATCATTCTCATAATGTAAAACCAGAGGACGCATAATCGGCAGTCCGGTCAGTTCACATTCGCGGAACAGATCATACAGGTATGGAAGTAACTGATATCTTAATTCCACAAATTTGCGGTAGATGCGGATCGTCTCCTCATCAAACTGCCATGGCTCCTGGAATGTACTTCCCATGGAAGAATGGTTACGGAACAGTGGGGAAAATGCACCAACCTGAACCCAGCGGCACATTAACTCCGGTGTACAGTCTGCACCAAATCCGCCGACATCCGTTCCCGCAAATGCAATTCCGCTCATACCGAGATTGCAGAGCTGTGGAACCGCCATTCTAAGATGTGCCCAGAGGCTCTGGTTATCTCCGGTCCATACGGTAGAGTATTTCTGTGTTCCTGCATAACATGCTCTTGTGATCACGAACGGTCTTCTTCCATCGGCTTCCTTTAATCCTTCATAAGTTGCCTTTGACATCAGATGTCCATAAACATTATGCATTGCCGCATGATCTGTCTTTTGATCCTCGTCCGTAAAAACGACATCCTGTGGAAGTTCTCCACGGAAACTTGCAGGCTCATTCATATCATTCCATGTTCCTCGCACACCAAGATCCACTAAGAATTTCTGATTTTCTGCCCACCATTTTCTTACATCCGGCTTTCCAAAATCAGGATATACCGCTTCGCCCGGCCATACTTCATTGACGTATACTTCCCCTTCCGGTGTTTTTGCAAAATAATCATTCGCGATTCCCTCATCATACTTTGCATATCCCGGATCTAATTTCACACCCGGATCAATGATGCAGACAACCTTAAAACCATCCTCTGCGATCTCTTTTATGATTGCACCCGGTGCTCCAAACCCCTTTTCATTCCAGGTAAATACGCGGTACCCATCCATATAATCGATATCAAAATGGATCGTATCACATGGAATCTGCAGTTCTCTGTATTTGTGTGCCACACGTCTGATATCATCAGCTGACATATAGCCCCATCTTGACTGATGATGTCCTAATGTCCAAAGCTGCGGCAGAGGGGTTCTTCCGGTCAGATAAGTATAGCCTTCCACAATATCCGTCATTTTTTCCCCGGAAATAAAATAATAATCGAGATTTCCGTTCTCTGCACTGTAATAATAGCAGGCGCTGTTCTCTTTTCCCAAATTGACATGTGATCTGTAAGTGTTGTCAAAGAACATTCCAAATACGCCCGCATCTTTTAATGTGATCAAAAACGGAATGGATTTATACAATGCCTTAAAATCGTCCGTGTGTGCCTGTGGCAGATCGGAATTCCAGTTTTCATATTCATAATTTCTTTTATTTAAAACGCCTGTTTTATCTCCGAGTCCATAGAACTTTTCATCCCCGCTCATCTGCTTTACGACCATAACAGGATCTTCTTTTTCACCCTCCGCAGATACGGCATGTCCCTCAGACTCTAACGTTGCAAGTGCTTCATCGCTTAATTTCTTTTTTTTCTTTCGCTCTCCCCTGAAATCTGCACATAAAAGTGTACCGTCTTTTTTATAAAAATCGATCAAAAAATCATCGTATACTTTGGCTGTCAGCTTATCTGTTTTAATCTGTACTGCTCCGCCTTCCTCAGAGACATCTACGGTAACCGGAAGTCTTTTATCTCCCTCGATTGCTTTTGAACGGTGGTCTTTCGACTGGTACGGAACAAATACATTCATGATCGTGTCCGTGACTGCCGTGACATACGCCGTTCCATGTTCAAATTCAAATTCTACTGTACTTCCATTGGTCTGATAAGAAAGTTTTTTTCCTAACATATGCTTCTCCATTTCTATTTTTACATTTTTGCAATGTCCTGTAATTCCTGTAACAGTTCAAGATCCGACTGCTGCACCTTCATGTTCGTCGTGATCGGTTCCTCACCCGGTTTTGTCACGGTAATCTCAATGATTGTTCCCTCCGTGATGCCGGTGGGAAATACTGCGTTTAGAAATGCAGCAAATTTCGGGTGATTTGCCGTGAATTTATTTTTTGCATTCATGATCTTCATTATTGATGCCGGATTTATCATCGCTTTTCTCCTTTTCCTGTGTGGGGGTGGTTATATTACTTTAGTACGGTTATTATACTATAAGATGGATGGTTTGTCCCGAAAATTTGCGAAATTTATTTTCACAAATTTGGTGGAAAAGGTGTATCGGTGTGTTGTGAATGGCAGATTCCCCGGCACCTTAGGAAAGCACCGGAAATCTGCATACATTCTATTCTACTAAATACTCTCTTCAATTTTGTTTTTGTGCGTTTTCGACGAACTGCATATCTACCAGTTCATCGTACTGATAGGTACCCTGATATACATCGGATGCAATGGATACTTCCATATCATTTTTTACCGCCTCCGGTGTGATGATTCCATCGACACTCCAGAGTCCATCTTTATAGGCACGGTCGATCGCTGCTTCAATGTCTTCGGTCGGTGTGGTTGGAAATTCCTTTCCGGCAGTGCGGACCGCAGTTTTTTTATCCTGTGCAGCAGAAAGCGATTTTAACATTGCATTGACAAAGTGCTGTACTGTCTCCGGGTCATTCCGGATAGTTGACTGTGACACACTGAGTACGGAGTAAGCGTAGTCTCCAAGATCTGTAAACTGGTAAAATGCATCCGTCCATACACCTGATTTCATACCGTCAACGATCTGTGGTTCCGCTGCCCAGGAGATATCTGCCTGACCGCTCTGTACCACGGCAACTGAGGTGGACATATCTGCCGGTTCCACCATCACTACATCCTTATCCGGATCAAGTCCAATTGACAGTAAAAGATAGCGCACACACAGATTCGGGCTGCCGCCAAATCTGCCGGAGTTGATCTTTTTTCCTTTGAAATACTGTGCAAGTTCTTCATCTGTATTTCCTGTGTATTCCTCGCCAACTGCCGCACACAGATACACATTAGCGCGGTTCACACAGTTGCAGACAGCAATCACCGGATCTGGGCAGTTCCCGGATGCATTCGGAATTGCATTTGAATCCACTCCACCGATTACTCCCCACGCATCCCCGCTCATCACCGACGTCACATGCGAGCCGCCCGTAGCCTGGATCACCTCCACATCAAGGCCTTCCTCCGCAAAAAATCCCTCCTGCTGCCCGATATAAAGTGGAAGATACCCGATCGAATGTAACGGCTCCGCAATCACGATTTTTTTGAGTTCCACACTCTCCTGCTGCGTTTTTCTTCCACTGCATGCTGTCGCAAATAAACTTGCTGCAAATACAACGTAAGCCAAACAACTGAACAATTTTCTCTTTAACATTTTCCTTTTAAACATTTCGACCCATTTTCACTTTTTAATATAATATGGACTCAGGTGCCCAAAGGTGTATCACAACATAGCGGCTGGTGTCCTCCTCACGCCTTACGATAAATCGCCAGATGTTCCGTCATCCATTTTTCCAGTTCCACCACCGCAAAATACATCACCATCGCAAGCAGCGACAGAACGATCACACCAACCCACACTAACGTGGTATCCAGAATAGTTCCCGCATAAATGACCATTCTGCCAAGTCCGTGCCCCGATGCGATAAATTCGCCGACGATTGCTCCCGCAAGCGCCAGTGAAATATTGATTCGGAGGCTTCCAAGCATCCACGGAAGCACTGCCGGAACCACGACTTTTCCAAACACCTGCCATCTGGCAGCCCCCAGAGAATAAAGTAAGGTTTCCATCGACTCATCCACATTCTCCACCCCGCTGACCGTTGCAAGCGCACAGGATATTACCGTCATTAAAAATGCCAGCATCACTTTAGATGAAAAACCGATTCCAAACAGTACAATTAAAATTGGTGCAAGTGCCAGTTTCGGAATTGCATTAAACATCACAAGATACGGCTCAAAAATCTTTGCAAACGTCTTTGACCACCAGAAGGACAATCCTAAAACTGCGCCGCCCAATGTTCCCGCTAAAAAACCGCCGATCGTCGACATCGAGGTAAAGTAGATATCATATGCAAGATTTTTCTCTTTCCACTGTACGATCGCAGTCTGTGCGATCAGGGACGGTGAGCTCCAGTAATAGTCATCGATCCACCCCAGACGTGCACTTACCTCCCAAAACAGCAGGATGGCGACCCCAAGCAGGATACGTCCTGCCCTTATCCCTTTTTTCTGTTTTCTCCGGTGTTTTTCTTCCCGCCTGTCTGCCTGCATCGCCAAAACGGATTTAGGTTCATAATACTCCACCTCATACGCTTCTTTTTTCATCACTCATCCCTCCCATCAAGTGCTGTTTCAGATCCCAGAAATCCGTCTCCAGCATATCTTCCTGTTTTCTTGGCCGTTTCAAATGAACGGTAATTTTTTCTTTCACATACCCCGGACGACCGGAAAATACATAGATGATATCTGACAGATAAATTGCCTCATCCATATCATGTGTCACAAATAAAACCGTCTTATGAAAATCTTCCCAGATCTCTAACAGCCAGTTCTGCATAGACTGTCTCGTCTGCGCATCCAATGCACCAAACGGTTCATCTAACAGGATAATTTCCCTGTCATACAAAAGTGTGCGGAGGAGCGCCGCTCTCTGCCTCATTCCACCGGACAGCTCGCACGGATAATTTTTCTCAAATCCCGAAAGTCCGTACTTTTCCATCAGTGGCAGTGCCTGTTTTCTCGCTTCCCGCTTCGGCACGCCCTTTATCTCAAGTCCCAAAATAATATTGTCGATGATCGTACGCCACGGGAGAAGCATATCTTTTTGCAGCATATATCCAACGTAACCTTTTTCCCCTAAAATGCTTTTTTCTCCAATCGTAATATCTCCCGATGTCGGCGGCAGAAGTCCCGCCACAATATTAAATAACGTCGACTTCCCACACCCGCTCGGCCCAATGATCGACACAAATTTTCCATGCGGTATCAAAATATCGACCGGACGGAGAACCTGACGCATCTCTCCATTATTATAAAAACTTTTTGTAATGCCCGAAATTTTTATATCATGAAGCGATGCTTCATGATCGTGATCTACACTCGCTTCGCTCGGCAGTCTTTTTATATCATAAGCCATACTGACAGCTTCTTTAATCTATTCTTATTCTAATATATTCCGGTCTGGTACACTTTGACATATCGTTCTGAAAACAAGAAAATCCGGAAACAAAGATTTCTCTCCATTTCCGGATTTCTGTCAAACATATTTTATTTTACGCGCAGAATCTCTCCTGCTTACAGCATTTTCTTTTTCTTAAAATAAATGATCTCTCCCGCAATGATGCAGATGCTGACTACAATAACGACCGGATACGCATATTTCCATCCGAACTCCGGCATATTTGGAAAGTTCATGCCATACCATCCGGCAATCAGGGTCAGTGGGAGAAATATCGTCGTTACTACCGTTAAGATACTCATGACCTTATTCTGCTGTACATCGATCAGTGACTGGTATAACTCACGGATCTGTACTAAATATTCCCGCAAGAGTTCCACATGATCATGCAGGCGTTCCACACGGTTTGCATAAAGCTGCCAGAGCGATCGCTCCTTGTCTGTCAGTATCTGTCCGAAATCACTCTGCATGGCATCTGCCAGATTGACAAGCTGCTCATAATATGCATGATATGCCGAAAAACGTTTCCTGTACTGCAGAATGATCTCATAGAAATGCTCCGGGATCTTTTTTAAAAGCTCTTCCTCAATGGAGGCTAATTTTTCCTCCTGCTGCTGCAGATAGATCACATCATCCTCGATCAGCATCTCAAAAATCATAACGAGGAACTGATGCATGCTGCACTCTGTGGGTATAATTTTTTCCAGCCTTCCAAGACACGTCTTTAGGAAACTGCCATCCTCGATCAACAGCAGTTCTTCGCCTCTCAGATAAAATCCAAATACGATATACGTCACTCTGCCCTTTAGGGCACGCGGTATCTTCATCGTCCCAAACAGGCAGTCCCCGTAACTTTCTGCCTTGCAGTACTGTACCGGATTCATGCTGCGGAACAAATTCCGTTTATGTGGATACGCACCCTCTAATTCCTTAAACTCAGACAATTCCATCAGACAGATTTTCTTTTCACTGTTTAGATAATATTCCTGCATATTTTATTTTACCAATTTTGCGATCACTTTCACCAGATCCTCGATATTGGCACCGGAAGTATTGATGCACAGGTCATAATTTAACTTCTCGCCCCAGGTCTGTCCGGTAAAGAACTGATAATATTTGGAACGTCTCTTATCCACATCCTGAATATGACGTCTCAGCTCTTTGTCTGTAAAATGTTCCTGCTCCGGTGCACGCTTTCTGCATCGCTCCATGCGCGATTCCATATCTGCATAAATAAACAGGCGCAGCGGCTTTTTGTCGCGCAGGATATAATCTGCACTTCTTCCGACGATCACACAGTCTGAATTCTCCGCGAGTTCCTGTACTAACAGGCTCTGTTCTCTGTAAATCGCATTGTTCTGTTCCATCACAGGATCCGCGCCCATATAAAAAGTTCTTCCGATCGTAATCGGCATCAGGGCAGTCGGACCATTTTCCATTACATGCTGCACATAACCTTCTGCAAGTTCGGTTCTCTTTGCAATCTCTGTTATAATCTCGTTATCATAATAGGCAATTCCAAGTTCATCGGAAAGTCTCTTTCCAACCTCTCGTCCGCCACTGCCAAATTCACGTCCGATTGTTATAATTTTTCCCATATGTATCATCTCCTGATTCATCATTTTCTATAAGTAAACTATAGCACTTTCCCGCGTTAACGTCCAATTCTATTTTCTAATCAACACTCTTTAACGACTCTGTCATACTGATCGCATCAATTTTCTTTCGCATCAGCCGGTCCACAAACCAGGTAAACACCAGAGTCAGCACCACACTATATACAAAGCTGATCGGTTTTACATGTACATCAAAGGCCACCATATCCACGACAATCTGGCTCATGACAAACCGGTGCAAAAATACACCGAGCACAAGCCCTGCAAGTGCGCCGAGAAATGTCAGAATCGTATTTTCCCGGAACACATATGCGGCTGTCTCATTTTCGTAAAACCCGAGCACCTCGATCGTTGCGATCTCGCACACACGCTCCGTAATATTAATATTTGTCAGGTTATATAAAACGATAAAAGCAAGTCCCGCTGCACACAAAATAATGACCACAACGATCAGATCCATACTGCCCATCATGCCAGAAAAACGTTCCATGTCATCCTGTGAAATATTGACCGCTGCCACATCCGACATTGCCATCAGGGATGTTCCAAGCAGATGTGCATCTGTGCCCTCAGAAACACACACAAATGCGTTTTTGTATTCCGGTTCCGTTTTCATCTGTTCTTCATAAGTATCCGCAGACAAATAGACATAATTATATACAAAATTTTCACACAGCCCGCTTACCGTCACGGATATGGTTTTCATGTCGGAATCCTGCAGCGTCACGGTATCTCCGGTCTTTATCCCAAGTTCATCTGCCACTTTTGCGGAAATAACCGCCTCTCCCTTTTTCGGGAATGTGATCGGTACTCCTTTTTCCGTATGCAAATTGACAAACGGCGTCATATCCGAATCCGGATCTGCAATGATAAGGCTGACGGATTTTGTCTTTTCACTGCCAACTAAATCCATGCTCTTTTCTGCCACAAACACAGATTTTTCCACACCGTCCTGTTCTTTGCTTTCCAGTTCACTTTTTTGCTCCGGTGTGACGGACGATGAATAAGTCACACCGATATCATAGGTCTGGATCTGTGTATACTGCTGCGTCACAATTCCCGTCACAGAATCCCTCACCCCAAATCCGGTCACCAAAAGTGCGCTGCATCCGCTGATGCCTGCGACCATCATGAAAAACCGCTTTTTATACCGGAAAATATTCCGCATGGAAACCTTCTGCAAAAATTTAAGCCTCTTCCATACAAACGGTATATATTCAAGGAATACACGTTTCCCGGCTTTCGGTGTTTTCGGACGCATCAGCTCTGCCGCAACCTCCGTCAGTTCGCGGCGGACAGACACAAAGGTTGTACCGATAGAACAAAGCAGTGATACGATCACGGAAATGACTGCTAATTTCCAGTCAAACACATAAACCAGGGAATCCATCTTATAGAGCATGCCGTATGCATACCAGATCACTTTCGGGAATAAAAATGTCCCAAGTGCAAATCCGGCCACACATCCGGTCAGCGCCGCGGAGCCGGAATAAAACATATATTTTGCCATAATGGTATGTTCACTGTAGCCGAGTGCCTTTAACACACCGATCTGTGTCCGCTGTTCCTCCACCATACGGTTCATCGTCGTCACACACACAAGTGCCGCTACCAGAAAGAAGAAGATCGGAAATACATCGGCAACTCCGTCCACGATACCGGAATCGCTCTCAAAGCAGACATACCCAACATTGGTATCGCGTCCGAGCACATAGGTATCAGGATCTTTTAATTCCTTTAAAGTTTTCTCGCCATCACTGATCTTTTTCTCCGCTTTTTCTATTTCCTCATTGTAAGTTGAAAGTCCGTCCTCATATTCCTTTTTCCCATCTTCATACTGCGTTTTCGCATCGGATAATTCTGCTTCCTTTTCTGCTATCTGTGTTTTGGACTCTTCCAACTGTTTTTTCGCTTTTGCAATGGCGCTCTTTCCGCTCTCGATCTGCTTTTGGGCTTCCGCGATCTGCGCTCTTCCATCTGCAATCTGTGCCTTTGCATCTGCAATCTGTGATCCTGCATCCGCTAATGCATCTCCCGAAGAAAAACTGCCTGCCGCACCATTTCCCTGATCTCCATTTTCGGAAAAAAGCCCCTCAGAAATTCCGTTCAATGCTTTCTGGATCTGTCCGACTCCCTGCGCATAACCGATTCCAAGTGCAACTTCCGCCTGATCTAACTGTGTCTCTTTCTCCTGAATCGCCTTTTCTGCTTCCGTCAGTTCTGCCTCTTTTTTTTCTAATTCATCCGGGGCATATTCCAATTTTTTCTTTGCATCTGCAAGCTGCTTTTCGCCGTCTTCGATCTGGCTTTTTGCATCTTCTAATTGTTTTTTTGCATCATCAAGCTGGCTCTTTGTCTCCTCTTTTTTCTCTGCAAGCTGTTTTTTTCCATCTGCAAGTTTTGTCTCTGCCTCCGAACGCACTGTCTGATAACGCTCTGCTGCAAGATCCTCCGTCAGTGCTTCCCACGCATCCTGTTTTTGTTCTATGTAAGCATCATATTCTTCACTGTACAAAGGAAAATCGCAGGCAAATTTCACATAAACTTCCGTATAATAATCGTCTGCAAATCCTTCCGGCAAAAGATAGACAAATCCGCTCACCCTGCCATTGCCAAGCGACGTACTTCCGCGTTCAAACTGCGAATACAGAGGAGACTGCACGATTCCGGTGATCTTATACTCGCGGTTTGAAAAATGTTCCAGATCGTCCTCGTCATTGCCGTCGGACAATTTGATCGTTTTTCCAATCATGGATGCGCCGTAAAGATTAGAGTCCACCACACACTCCCCTGCATTTTCCGGCAATTCGCCGTCCACAAGCACCAGCCGGTTAACATCCTCTGTGATGCTGTGCATTTTTAGCACGCGCTCTTTGCCGCCGCTCTCACAGATAATGTCAAACGTGACTGCTCCCTCTGCCGCTTTTACATCTTTTTGTTTTTTTATGGTCTCTACTTCATCCTCGGAAAAACCGACCGTGGAGATCAGGCGGTAGTCGTAAAGAGCTGTCTTATCAAAATAACGCTGCGCCGTTTTTAACATGGCAGGCTGTGTGACCTTCAGTCCTGCAAAAAATCCGACACCCAATGCAACGATCGCCAGGATAGCGAGAAAACGGCCGAGACTTTCCTTTATTTCCCTGAATGTTGATTTCCAAATCATTGATCTCATAACCGTCTACCACTCTATATCTGCAATGTCTACAATGTGTTCATTTTTTTCCATGGAAACGACTGTGCCGCTCTTTACCGTGATGATGCGGTCCGCCATCGCTGTAAGTGCCTGGTTATGCGTGATGACCACGACTGTTTTTCCATTTTCGCGGCAGGTGTCCTGCAATAATTTTAAAACCGCTTTTCCGGTATTATAATCGAGAGCTCCGGTTGGCTCATCGCAGAGCAGAAGTTTCGGGTTTTTTGCAAGCGCACGCGCGATCGCGACACGCTGCTGTTCTCCACCGGAAAGCTGTGCCGGGAAATTTGACAGACGGTCTTTTAACCCGACTTCCTCAAGCACTGTCGGCGCCGGAAGCGGATCTTTACAGATCTGCGCCGCAAGCTCTACATTTTCAAGTGCTGTCAGGTTCTGCACGAGATTGTAAAACTGGAACACAAATCCGATGTCGAAACGCCGGTATGAGGTGAGCTGTTTTTTGTCATAGTTTGAGATTTCCTGTCCGTCTAAGAATACCTGTCCGTTGGTTAAGGTATCCATTCCTCCTAATATATTTAAAATCGTCGTTTTGCCGGCACCGGATGCACCGACGATGACGCAGAATTCTCCTTTTTCGATCTCAAAATTGACGTCATGGAGGGCGGTGATGTCGAGTTCGCCGGTGTGGTAGATTTTGCCGACGTTGGAAAATGTTACGAATGATGGCATGGGTGGTGTCCTCTCTTGTGGGGTGTAGAAACGATAAGGTTTTGTTGGCGGGCCTGCCTGCGGAACTTTACCGTTTCTGCATCTTTGTTGTTCGGTATTGTGTATTGTTGCTATAGCAAGTGTAGACCGTCAGGGATTATTTTGCAAATAAAATGTTTCTAAAAAATCCGGCAGTTCCTTCGATACATCATCCGCAAATCCGCTGACGATCATGGAGCGCGCCTCAGACCATTTTCCGCGCATCCCGCCCGGAGGGCTTTTTAATTCATAGGACGTACTTTCCTATGAATTAAAAAAGAACGCCAAAAGCCATCCCTGACCTTTCGCGTTCTTTCCATGAGATAGAGGAGAAAATAAACTATAATGTGCGTAAATTCCTTATTTTACATTAAATGCACCCATTCCCGGATACACTGCTGCATTTCCAAGTTCTTCCTCTATGCGGAGAAGCTGGTTGTATTTTGCAACACGCTCAGTTCTGCTCGGTGCACCGGTCTTGATCTGGCAGGTATTTAATGCCACTGCAAGATCTGCAATCGTGGTGTCTTCCGTCTCGCCGGAACGGTGGGAAGAAATTGCCGTATAACCTGCTTTGTGAGCCATCTTGATTGCCTCTAAAGTCTCGGATACGGAACCAATCTGATTTAACTTGATCAAAATGGCATTGCCGCAGCCGTTGTCGATACCTTTTTTCAGGCGCTCCGTATTGGTTACAAACAAATCGTCTCCGACAAGCTGTACCTTATCACCAAGTTCTTTGGTCAGAAGTTTCCAGCCTTCCCAGTCTTCCTCGTCAAGTGCATCCTCGATGGAAATGATCGGGTATTTTTCAACCAGTTTCTTCCAGTGTTCGATCAGCTCTGCGGAAGTAAACTCGGTGCCTGCCTTCGGAAGTTTGTAGAATCCTTTTCCTTTTTCGCTCTTCCACTCAGAGGAAGCTGCATCCATGGCGATCCGGAAATCTCTGCCCGGCTCATATCCTGCGTTTTTCACAGCATCTAATATGTACTGGATTGCTTCTTCATCGGATGCAAGATCCGGTGCAAAACCACCCTCATCACCAACAGAGGTTGCAAGTCCCTTGCTCTTTAACAGAGCTGCAAGCGCATGGAACACCTCTGCACACCAGCGGAGTGCCTCTTTAAAACTCGGTGCACCGACCGGCATGATCATGAACTCCTGCACATCTACTGTGTTTGCCGCATGAGCACCACCATTTAAAATATTCATCATCGGAACCGGCAGACGGTTGCCCAAGATGCCGCCTAAGAAACGGTAAAGCGGAATATCCAGTGAGATGGAAGCTGCGCGTGCCGCTGCAATCGACACTGCTAAGATCGCATTTGCTCCCAGTTTTGATTTATCCTTTGTTCCGTCCGCTGCGATCATCGCTGCATCCACTGCATAAATGTCGCTGGCATCCATTCCGACGATCGCATCGTTGATCATTGTATTAATATTTTCAACTGCCTTGGTAACACCTTTGCCAAGATATCTTGACTTATCGCCGTCGCGAAGCTCTAATGCCTCAAATTCTCCGGTCGACGCACCGCTTGGTGCCATTCCCCTTCCAATGGTACCGTCCACTAAATATACTTCAGCTTCCACGGTAGGATTACCTCTGGAGTCTAAAATCTCCCTTCCAATTACTTTTTCAATCTCTAAATAATTCATTCCCGCTGTCTCCTTTTTCTTCGTTTGCAGACAATCCCACCGGAGCAGGAAAGGTAGCAACTTTCCGGTTCCGGAGTCTGCATGATTTACACTATTGTTAGTTTTGTCTAACTATCGTTCAGTATACCGAACATCAATTAAAAAAACAAGAAGAAAAATTGAGACTCTTTCTCACTTTCTCTTCTTGTTTTCTCTGATGATTCAACTTTCCCCACTTCATCAGCTTCCCTTAATTTTAAATCTTGCCGCACAATCTCCCTGTTTTCTGTTACAGATCTCCGCGATCACTTTTACCCAATCATCCGGATAAACCGCAAGCAGTTCTTCGTGCTGCAGATCCAGTTCATGCAGGATCGGTCCTGCAAAATGTTTTTTGTAACGCGCACGATATTTTTCACCCATTTTAAGGGCATATAAAATATGTATCTGCGTTCCGGACGGGTCGATCTGATCCGGCAGCGGTGTAATGAGGTCTGAGTAAAACTGATTTTCGACGCTTCTTTTTGTAATATGGCTCATATCGACATCCGGCGTCTTTATCATATCCATAAACGCTCTGATATAGCCATTGTCCTCCGCCAGCATCTTGTCCATTTTCTTTTTCATGAAAGGAATTTTCATCTCACCATTCGCGATAAACGGATAAAAAACCGGCATCATCAGTTTCGTCATCAGCTTTGCCAAAAACTTTCCCGACTGGTCTAAATCGGAACCACCTAAAATACCATACTCCATGTGGATATTTCCGCGTGCTGCAAGCAGTCCGACAAAAGAACCGCCCAGTGAACAGCCATATGCGGCACAGATATGTCCGCCAAATTCTTTCTTTATATACTGTTCAATTTTTTCCGTTTCCTCCGTCATCGTCGGAAACTCTGTCTGTTCCGTCTCATCAAACCCGTCATAGGAAACGCATGCCACCCTAAAATATTCTTCCAACGGCTCTATTACTTTTCCAAAATTGCCCTTCCAGTGACAACAGGTCCCGGGGAAAAGAAAAATAACCGGTTTTTCTTTCTCACCAAAACAATATACTTTCATAGGATTCCACCTTCTTTAAAATGCTTCTCATTTGTTAGTTACTTCTAACTATTTTTATGATAGCACTTGTATCGGGTGGTGTAAAGTCATTCTGTTTTGGAGTGATTCTTCTGTAACCTCACAGTTACTGTTCACACATACTGTGTGAGCAGTAACGATTACAGCCTATTTTAAATGCATCTTCGATGCATGGGGCTGTAATCTGGCATGATATAGTCTTTGGCGCACAGCTTGACAGCAAGTGTCAAGCTTGCGAGTGAACAGTAACACCTCACATACTTTAGTTTCTGGCTCACAGCCTGACAACAGGTGTCAAGCTTGCGAATAATCCGTAACCCACGAATCGCACAGTGACCGTACCCAGATCTTAGGCATGCCTTCCACGCACTCCGGCAGAATAGCCGTAATCTCATAAGGTTCCTTTCCGGTCAGATGCATAAAATTATCCGACCAGACCAGATCCACATCGCTCTCCACCGAGACAAAAAATGCCGGAACATCTGATTTTAACTGCAGTGTCAACAGATTTCCCTCTCTTTTTGCATCGAACGTGATCTCTGCTTTTTCGATCTGCATATGTTTATACGGTTTTGGCATTTCCACCTGGCGGCTCACAGTTCCATCAGAATGTGTAAATACCGCCTCCACAAAGACCTCGCTTTCTCTGCCCTCTATCACTTCTTTCAAAGATACCGGTTCCATGGCTTCCACGGACAATGGTGCACACTCTGTGCGCTGTGAAGTTTCAAACAGCACTTCCCCACGCATATTTTTCACAAAAACCGTGACATCAGACGACACCTCCTGCATCGTCTCATTTTGCAGATAAGGCGTATAAACAGCATCCGCAGATACCTTTAAACTGCCGAGCACATCCGCATAAAAATGTCTCGAAAAATACTGCAGCGCTTTCCATCTTCCAAAGTAATCGATACTTGCCCAGGATGCGACCGGCCAGTTATCGTTCAACTGCCAGTAAATTGCACCCATGCAGCGTCCCCTGTTTCTGCGCCAGTGCTCCACACCGCTCTTGATTGCGATCGCCTGCAGCACCTGGCTGATATAGATCAGACTCTCAAAATCTTTTGGATATAAAAAGTTCTCCGCAATGTAATGCAGGATCTTCGCATTTGCAGAACCGTTTTTCTGATGACTTTCCATAACTTCTGAAAAGATATTGCGATCCTTAGGCAGGGTAAATGTGTCGATCGTCTTTTTGCATGGAAACGACTGGAATCCAAATTCCGAACAGAATCTGAAATAGTAATTTTCATAGTCGGAAAACGGCTTTTCTCCATGCCATACATCCCAGTAATGACGATCCCCGACATCATCACTGTCCGGGTCTTTAAAATTACCGCCGGATGACGGAGACGACGGCCAGTAAAACGTCACATCATCCTCGCTCTTTAAGGCTTCCGGGATCAGTTTTTCAAACATGGTCAGGTAATCCTGTTTTAACGTATCCGAATGATCATTAAAACCGCCCCAGTGGTCCCATGCTGATTCCATCTCATTGTTACCGCACCAGAGTCCAAGACTTGCATGATGTCTCAACCTTCCCGCATTATCCTTCGTTTCTTCTATAATGCTCTCCCGCAGTTTCTCCGTCAGCTCATAGACATTGCAGGCATACATAAAATCCTGCCATACGATCAGACCATGTTCATCACAGTAATCATAGAAAACATCCGCCGGATAATAACCGCCGCCCCAGATGCGGATGCAGTTAAAATGACATGCCACTGCCGTATCTAACAACTCATAAATGCGCTCCGGAGTAATTTTTGAATAAATACAGTCTTCCGGAATATAGTCTGCACCTTTTGCAAAAATCTTTACCCCATTGATGCAAAAAGCAAATTCCTCGCCCCATGCATCCTTTTCCTGGCTGACCGTCAATGTGCGCAGACCAATGCGCAGTTCTTTTGCATCCAGAAATTCTCCGCCCAGAAAAAGTTCCGCACGCACCGTATACAGCGGCTGTGCACCGTATCCGTTCGGCCACCAGAGTTTCGGATCTTCAACCAGACATTTTCCATCCGAAAAAGAAATCTGTTTTCCATCCGGTGTCTGCAGCGTGATTTTTACCTCAAGATTATCTGCATTCTCTGCCAGTGTCGAATCATTGTTTCCCACACTTTCTTTCAATATCCGGGCATTACTTTCCGCACTCTGTGGCAATACCAGATACTCAGCTTCCGCAATTTCACCGTCCTGTGCCTTTTCCGGCAACATCACTTTTGTTTCTGCCGACAGAAAAACTTTTCCATCTATGTGTTCCTGTCTGATATGCAGATCAGACAGTTCTGCCTTCTCATAGCTGTCAATAAAAATATCACGCCAGATCCCCATATCCGGTAACTGTGGACCCCAGTCCCAGCCAAACATGGAATGTGCTTTCCGGATATACTGATTTCCTTCCATCGCACCGCATGCCGTGTAATGAATCTCTTTTCCCGCTGCCGGCACATGTTCGTTTACATATGCGATTGCAGAATGGATTTTCACTGTGATATTGTTTGTCCCGTTTTTCAGGACATTTGTGCACAGAATCCGATAACGAAGGTGCATGTTATCCACATGCTTTATCAGCATGCCGTTGATAAAAATATCTGCCACCGTGTCGATTCCGTCACAGCAGAGTGCATACACTCTTCCCTCTTCTTTTTTCAGTTCAAATTCCCTTGAAAAAATAAAATCATTTTTCAGCAGCTCTCTTGTCGGGTACTCATTCATCCGGTAAAATGGATCTTCAAGTAAACCGTGTTCTGTCAGTCCGGAAAGTACCGAACCCGGAATCTCCACCGGGCAGAGCAGTGTTTCATCCGCTTTTTTTAACTGCCAGGTACCATTTAAATAAAATTTTTCATGTTGTGCCATAAATATTCTCCATTCCCTTTCGAATCATTTTTTCAAAACTTTCCCGGAAATGCATATCATCCTCCGTGTTTCTCTTTTTTGGTCCTTTCAGATGATTCTTCCCGGATGCCCGCCTCGCCTTTTTATTCATATGGCGCTCTAACAGCATCCGGTCGATGTTATCATCCGTGTACCACCTTCCGGACTGATGGATCGCAAATGCACCTTTTCCAAGTGCCATCGCCGCTACCCCATAATCCTGTGTCACAATGATATCTCCCTTCCGGCATAAATTAACCAGCGCAAAATCCACCGCATCTGCCCCGGCACCAATGATCTTTACTTCACTGTAATCAGAATACAAAACGTGGTTCGTGTCACATAACAGCGTCACCGGTATCTTATATTTGATTGCAAGTTCTTCCACGATTCCCACCACCGGGCAGGCATCCGCATCCACATAGATCTGCATAAATTCTCCATTCCTGCATTTTTATTCATCATAATAAAATGATCTGTCAAACATACATTCCATTATTTGTATCTCAAATTCCTGTATGCCATAGAAGCTGTTTGTTCTGCTTACCAGTTGTATTATAACAAGGATCTTCTATAATTTCCAAATAAATCCGATTAAAAAAATTAGGGAAGCCCATCCGACCTCCCTAACTTATTTCTCATATAAAATGTTTGATTTCTATTTCCTGTTTTTCGATCAATAATTACTTATTTGTCTTCAGTTTATATGTTTTTCCGAATTCGCCATAATATTTTTTAGAACCTGATTTCACAAATCCACGAACGCGGAACTTATACGTTGTCCCCTTCTTTAACTGTATAATGTTTGCAGATGAAAAATCAGATGCTACCGTCTTTACTTTATTCGGGAGTACAATAACAGTTATATTGCTGGTTACACCTTGTGATTTTACGGAAATCTTACAGCTTCCCGGCGCTACTGCAACGATTTTTCCTTTTGATGAAACCTTTGCAACCGATGTTTTTGTTGACTTATATGTCAACATTTCGCAATTTGACACCTCTATCAGAATCACTTAAAATGAAATCCAGAGACTTATTAATTCATAACAATAGATTTGCCCGCGAAGCGTACATTCTATTATTTTACTAAACGATAAGGGGTTTTTTATTATGGTAGATATTCCAATGAGATCCTCTGCTCCCGTCACCAGACAGACCGTTCTTTCCATCAACGAACGCAAAGTTGAGGGGGCAAAAACAACACGAACCATCACTTCGATCAACCACACGTCATCTCAGGCAGTATCAAACGCATCCACACCGGCGTCAAAACCTTTACCTCCACTGGTACATATGGTGCAAAAAGGTCAGAAAACACCGCTGGAGAATTCCGGGAAGCTCACTTCTATAAAGGCATGCCTTGGATGGAATGTCAAAAATCCTGCCTGTGATGTGGATGTATCCGCATTTTTGCTCGGCTCATCCGGTAAAGTGATCGGTGATTCCTGGTTTGTCTTTTACGGGCAGACCGAAAGCCCGGATCACAGCACGGTTTTCCACGCTGACGGCGGCGCAGACCGCGAGATCATTTCCGTGGATTTTACCAGATTAGATCCATCCGTTGCCAGAATCGTATTTGTGCTGACGATCAATGAAGCATTTGAAAAAAATCTGAATTTCGGAATGCTTGAGGATGCGTATATCCGTATTATGGATCCTGCCGGCACCGAGCTGGTCAGCTTTAAAATGGATGAATACTATACGAACGTGACATCCATGATGATCGGTGAACTGTATCTGCATAACGGCGCATGGAAATTTAATGCCATCGGAAACGGCGTGGCAAAAGATCTCGCAGGACTGTGCAGTTTGTACGGCGTTCAGGTTATTTAAACAAAGGATTATATTTTGGAGGAAATTTGTTATGTTAACATTTGAAACAGTAAACGAACTTACTTTAAAGGTTACCTGCACTGGCAGTGATGTACTCTTTACAAAAGCAGGTGCATTTATCGCCGGAGAAAATGCCGGTGGAAAGAATTACAAATTTGAAAAAGTCTTGCTTGGACCGCAGAATAATATCGGGCAGGCTCTGCTTGGTCAGCTTGCACGAAGAGTGACCGGAGAAAATCTCCCACTTATGAAGGTAACTTTAAATGGTGATTCTGTTACATATTACGCAAATTATGGTCAGCATGTTGTGGTCTATCACTTAGAGCAGGGGGAAACTATCTCAGTGGAATCCGAAAATATTCTCGCTTTCTCCCAGGATTGTGATTACAGTGTCCGTTTTATCGGTGTCGGTGTGCTTTCCCAGAAAGGTCTTGCAACTTCCACTCTGATTGCACGTGGAAAAGATGCATATGTTGCTGTGCTTTGTGACGGCAACCCGATCGTTTTAAGCAATGTGATGTCTCAGGATACGATCTCTGTTGATCCGGACGCTGTTGTATGCTGGGTTGGAAATGGACATTGTGATCCGCAGGTGACGGCTGATATTTCGTGGAAAACGTTTATCGGACAGGCTTCCGGGGAGTCTTACCAGTTTGAGTGGCATGGGAATTGTCCGGTTACAGTGATTATTCAGCCTTCGGAGAGGAAGGGCGGAATCAGTGTGAGTATGGATTAGTGGCTGGCACTTTACCTCACATACCAAAAACGGAGTCTGTTGCAAATGGTATTATCCTGTATGAATAATACCTGCTGCAACAGACTCCGTTTTTATTTTTAGAACTTTTTCTAATAGGGCATCGGAAAATATTTTTTTAGATGTCATTTCATCTATTTTTTTCCGGGCTCCGGATGTTTTCGGGATTTCATATTTTTGTATGAATCCCGATGGGACAAGTCCGCGGTCGGCGGTCGATAGCATGGGGATATCAAAGGTGCTGTCTCCGGCTGCAATTACGAACTCTGGTTTTAGTTTTTCTCTGAGTCGGTCTACTGCCATTCCTTTATTCAGGGTTTGCGGTACTACATATACTTTTTCACCGTTGGAAAATACATCTACATATTTTGTATCGAGAGATGTTTTTAAATCATTTACAACTGTTTCGGGATCATTGCATTTTGTAAAGATAAACAGCTTTTCAATGTATCGGAGTTCAAATTTTCTGCGTGGTTCCCGCTCTAACAGTTCCATGGCAAGGTTCATTTCTTCCCTGCTATCCGACACCAGATGCAGGGAGTCCTGATACCATGCTTCATCCGGCACACCATTTATCAGAAGAACACCACCGTTGCAGACCAATGCATATGGAAATGGTCCGATTTCCAGATCAATGCGCTGATATTGTTCCAACGTCCTAGTGGTCGTTGGAACAATGAGCATTTCATTTTTTACGAGCTGCAGGAGATGATATGTTTCCTCTGTGATGTAAGATATTTCTCTTCCCTGATAGAGTTCCACATTTCGCTTCCGCGGCCCGATGTCATGTTTATAGGAATAGATGAGTGTATTATCCAAATCGGTATGAAAGGCGATCATTTTTTCGAAACAATGGCTTTTCTTACCATATCAACCGGGATAATGAGCACTGCTAACAGCATGGAAACAAATAATGCTTTTGCATTCAATGTCGTTGTGCTGAATACCTGACCACCAATCTCAATGATGATGGTCTGAAGTATAAAGATCACACCCATAACAATGATAAAATTCTTGTTCTCTTCAATGTGTTCAAATACATTAAATCTCTCAGATCTGGTATTTAAGCTGTTAAAAATGATTGAATAAATGAAAAAAGCAAACATAAATGTTTTTTCATATAATTCCGGATCCGCGCAGCCTGCCGGTGTTACAAAATCTGTAATCCCACCAATGTTTTCCAGGATCAGGATGGAGCCAAGTGTGATAAATACAGAGCTTGTTCCGATTGCAGATTTAATATAAGTTGTTAAAATGTTATCTTTTCTGAGTGCCGGTTTTTCATTCATGTATCGGTCGAGAATCGGCTCTCCGCCAAATGCCATGGCTGCCAAAGTATCCATGATCAGATTGATCCATAAAATCTGGACAATGGAGAATGGCTCGGTCCATCCCAGGATCGGCGCAATAATGTTCATCAACAGGGTACTGATATTGACGGTCAGCTGGAAGATTAAGAATTTACCAACTGATTTTGACATTGTTCTACTGTTCAATACGCAGTCCTTAATGGAAGTCAAACTGTTATTTAAGATGACAACGTCACCTGCCTCCTGGGCAACTGCTGTACCGTCTCCCATGGCAAATCCGATATCTGCCTGTTTTAATGCCGGTGCATCATTAACACCGTCTCCGGTCATACCGCAGACATTATCAAGCTGCTGTGAAATAGAAACAAGTCTCTTTTTATCAAGCGGTTTTGCCCTGCTCACCACGCGGAGATTCGGAAGTTTTTTCTTTAACTCTTCATCTGACATCTGCTCTAACTCTTCATGTGTGAGAACAACATCGTTCTGCTCGTCTTTTAAGATACCAGCTTCCTTTGCGATGGCAACTGCTGTTTCCTCCGCATCACCGGTTACCATGACAACCTGGATACCGGCATTGTTTAAAATCTCAACGGTCTCAACCGCATCGGTTCTTACGTTATCTCTTAAGCAGAGCACTGCCATCAGAACTGTTTTTCCATCTGCGATTTTGGCAACAGAAAGCAATTTCATCGTTCTCTTTGCCTGGGCGAGCATCTGATCTTCCACAGCTTTTTTATCTGCTGCAGTAAATTCTTTTTCTTCACCGGATGGAAGCATATAATGTGTTACTTTATCAATGATGTTTTCGGTTGCACCTTTCCAGTAAACCAGTCCGTTTTTCAATGTAACGGTAGCGCATTTCTTTTCCGAATCAAATCCGCTGATGTCAGCGACTTTATCCGGATCGTTTTTCGAATCATCATAACCATGCTCTAGGGCATATCCCAAAAGAGCCCTGTCCATGTTATTACTTCCGATTGGCTTTCCTTCGGATACTTTTGCAAGGTTGTTTAATGTAATTGCCTCGATAAATTCCTGATTCGGAATGTTCTCTGCGATCTTACCGTCACCGGTGATAAATTCTACCAAAGATAAGTTACCCTGTGTGATCGTTCCTGTTTTATCACTGAATAAAACATTCATATACGCAGAATCGGAAAATGCTGCCTTGTGGCTGACAAGAATATTTTTCTTGTACATGGACTCTGTGTTCATGGACTGCACCAGACTGTTCATCATCGGAAGACCTTCCGGCACTGCCATGATAACGATAGATGCCATCAACATAACTGCCTCTGCAACCAAAAGCAGAACATAAACAACTGTGATTGGTTCATCCGTACGGATCAGGTTCAGTACAACATCTAATACGCCTGCAATGGCAGCCGCGGACACACCAAGTTTACCGATACCGGCAGCTACCACTTCCAGTTTCAGGCTTGAAGTATCTTTTCTCTCGTCCTCTTCATTATCATCCGTCAGAGCCTTGTTGATCTTTCCAAGCTCGGATGCATCACCGATGACGGTTGCAACCATATACCCTTCACCGGAGGTCACTACTGATCCCATAAATACTTTGTTTGCAGATGCATAATCTGTAGATTCCGCTTCATCAAGATTATCAGCAGCCGTTTTATTCTCATCTCTTGACTCACCGTTTAATGCAGCCTGTGAAACTTTGATGTGTCCTTCAAATAACACACCGTCGGTCGGCACCTTATCACCAGCCTGAACGAGGATCGTATCACCTTTTACAATCTCACTGGTAAGGATATTGACCAGTTTTCCATTTCTCATGACTTTTGCATAAGTCTTGTTGTATTCTTCCTGTAATGCCTCACTTCTGGAACTGTTGCGGTACTCGGATAATGTACTGAATCCGGTTGCCAGTGCGATTGCTAAAACAATACTTATAATCTCAACAACATCGTTTTCTCCTGCTAATGCCGGTACAAACACACCGATAACAGAAATGACGATTTTCATGACCAGTGCTGCACATAATACTTTGATCCAAATGTCATCAAATGCTCCGATGAACATCGACCACAGTGATTCTGTCTCTTTTTTTGCAAGAGCGTTTGTTCCAAAATCCTGTTTGCTCTTGTTTACTTGTGAGTCTGACAGACCTCTCATAAGCTCTTCTTTATTTATGTTACTCATTTTGGGTAGTTAACCTCCTCTAATGTATCAATCTTTTTTATACAAATCTTCTGCTCAGTTCTCCCAGTCCCGGGTCATTTGTACCCTGGCCAACAGCGCTAAACTTCCATTCTCCGTTATGTCTGTACACTTCTCCAAATATCATTGCCGTCATACCGGAATAATTTTCAGTCAGGTTGTACTTGCACATTTCATTATTGTTTCTTGCATCAACTAAACGGATGAATGCATTCTCAATCATGCCAAAATGCTGATGTCTCTGAACCGCCTGATAAATATTTACAACGATTACGATTTTGTCATACTCCTGTGGTACTTTTGCAAGGTCGATCACGATCTGCTCGTCATCTCCATCACCGGCTCCTGTCAGGTTGTCTCCCTGATGATTTACGGTACCTGATTTATGGTGCAAATTACCAAAATAAACGATGTCTGATTTATCCACCAGTTTTCCATTCTTTAACATCAGTGCGGATGCATCACAGTCGATCGGCTGCTGCTTTGATCCGCCCCCGAATAAAGCACTTAAGAATCCACCTCCGGATGAATACTGCTGCACTTCATCCCATCCAAGACCGACAATAATCTTTGACAATCCTGCGTTATCTTTTGACAGACTGACCTTCTGTCCTTTCTGTAAACTAATTGACATTATAATCCTCCTTGTTTTGCGGAGCAAAATGCGAACCCCCTGGTGAGCAGAGGATTTTACTCCTTGTTTTGCGGAGCAAAATGCGAACCCTCTGGTGAGCAGAGGATTTTACTCCTCTTATGCCACTTCAATTCCATAGTGTCCGCAAAGTGCTGCGAGTCCGCCCTGGAAGCCGCTTCCGATCGCATTAAATTTCCATTCGCCGTTATGTCTGTATAATTCACCGACAACGACTGCTGTCTCAATGGAGAAATCCTCTCCTAAGTCATAGCGGATCATTTCTTTTCCGGTTGTCTCATCCACCAGACGAATGAAAGAATTAGATACCTGTCCAAAATTCTGGCGTCTTGCCTCCGCCTCATAGATCGTTACGGTAAATGCAATTCTCTCAATGTTTGCCGGTACTTTGGAAAGATCGATCTGGATCTGCTCGTCATCGCCTTCTCCCTCTCCGGTTAAGTTATCGCCCATATGTTTTACAGACTCGCTCGGATGAGCCAGATTTCCATAAAATACAAATTCTTTGTCTGTCGGGCACTTTCCATCTGCTCCCAGCATAAATGCTGCTGCATCCAGGTCAAAATCTACACCGGAATCAAATGCATTGACATCCCAGCCAAGACCAACCATGATATTTTTCAGTCCCGGATTTCCTTTTGTTAAATCTACTTTCTGTCCTTTTGATAAATTAATTGGCATAGTATTACCCTCCTTAGAATAAATGAATCTATAGTTATTAGAAATAACTTACTTGTTTGCCGGCGGCATATGATACTGTCTGTTGAAATCCGCCTTGATCGCCTCAAGTCTTGCCTGATCTTCCACACGTTTCTTTCTGCAGTCTTCCTGAATTCTTTTCGTTTCTTCAATACCACTGGTAATCGTTCTCCAGGTCGTCTCAAGTGTTTCAATCTGGATTGAGCTTCCGGATGCCATCTTAGCGGTAGCCTTGGAAACTTCCACAGTATTCTGTGCATTTTTAATCAGCATCTCGTTGGTCTTCTTATCCAGAGCAGACATTGCTTCTGCCTGAATGCGCTGGCGTTTCAGCAGAATTGCCTGTGCAAGTGCCTGTTTGAATACCGGAAGTGTTACAATAAATGCGGAGTTAATTTTTCTGACCAAATTATAGTTGCTGAACTCCATCGTTTTGATCATCGGAATGGACTGCATTGCAACGTTTTCTGCTGTCCGAAGATCCTGTGTACGCTGTTCCATCATCATCAGTGCCTGATTTAAGCTGGTAAGTTCAAACTGGATCGACTCGTCTCCGGTAGCCGCCATATCCTGCTGTCTCTTTGCAATGTAATCTTCAATCTCTTTACATGCCTGCTCTCCGGCAAGAATGTATTTCACAAGTTCATGATAATAATTTACATTTGCCTCAAACATCGTATTTAATTTACGGTTTGACTGTTTGATCTCTGATTCATAGCCTTTGAGCTGAACATAGATCTTGTCGACTTCCTCGCCCATCGTGTGATATTTTGCAAGGATCTTGTCGAGCTGTTTTTTCATATTTCCAAATAATTTTCCAAACAGTCCCGGATTTTCCCTGATCTCGTCAATATCAAACTGATCCATGATCTTTGCCAATGTTTTTAACATTTCGCTGGTATCATCAAGCTGTGACATATTCATGCTGTTTAACACGACATCCGATGCTTTCGAAATTTCTTCTGCAACCTCCGCTCCAAATGTGACGATTGTCTCAAGATTGTTGACCTCAATCGTACTGACGATCCGGTCAACCTCATCCGAATTGACCAGTTCTGAATTCATTTTTTCCCTGTCGGCAACAATGTCATACTGTTCCACAACAGCGATCTCATCTTTTGTGTCCGGTACCACTGTGGCTGCAGGTGCTGCCGCAGTCGTTGTTTTGCTAAAATCAAGTCCCATACGATTCCTCCATTTCTAATTACCTCTCTTAAAAAATTTATCCCGCCAGGTGTGGCGTGTATTATTAAATGAAATACTATTCAGGTCAGGGACTTGCAGATCATATTTATATTCCCCTATCTGGTGTTCTTCCATTAGCTGCCCGTTAAAATATTTTTCAATACTCTGATATCCCGTCGGCACAAAAAATACAATATCAAATCCCATCAGATGCAAAAATACTGTCAGGATCGAGTCTTCCAGTGAAATGACCGTCTCCGATGTATTGATATAAATCAGTTTCGGATTTTTCTGGGTAAGATCAAATTTCTGGATCAGTCTTACGATATCTTTCGGCAGATTTAACACCTGCGCAATCACGGTGTATTCCATACCATTTTCCCCGATTCCTTTGATCCGTTTCTGATCGATCAGAAGCTGCATCTTATCAAGTATCATCTCCTGAATATCTTCCCGCAAGATACCGTACGGGTATTTTGGATGTGCCTTGATCTTATTCCGCTGCAGTTTTCCATTTTTGAAAAATTCAGCAGCATACATTTTCATCGGATTCGGTGCCATCGGCTCTATATAAGGCGCTCTTTTTATCACGACTGTATCTTCCGTGACCAGTTCTTTTACGGATGTCCAGTAGCCAGCGGTATGTCCGTCTTTGACTCCGGAAACTTTTGCAAAAATGACCGGTATGTTCACGACACCATCGACCACGCTGAAATCCGGCCGGTATTTTAATTCCTGATCCCACAGGATCTTAATCTCCTCGTACATGGTCTGCAGACTGATAATGTTCGCCTTTCCATACTGCATGTTCCGGTACATGCCGGTATCCTGATACATTAACGTATCCAGTTCCCTCTCCGCATGGTAGGCAACCGTTCCCATTTTGACCTGGGAACTCTCCTCCGGGTACCTGTCCATGGTAAGGCTTTCCTCATAATTCAGTTCATACAACAGCGGATCCGTAAGCTGGCATGGTATATTCCGGTTCGGACAAAGGATCACCACATCGACCGGCAGCCTTGCTAAAAACCTGAGAAACAACGCTTCATTTTCATTCTGGCACCCGCCCATATGGATAAAACATCCGATCTCCGGCATCTTCCAATTGGAAAATAAAAACGGCAGATACCTTTTCAGCCAGCACAACAGGTAAACCGCCTTGCTGGTGAGCCTGTTTAAATTATCGCCTTCTTTGCCTGATTCTGCAAGAAGAATATCCACAAATGTTTTGTGCATGATCTTTTGCAATTCTAAATTTGCCGGATACTTTATATTCGTGGAAAGATCCATGATAAGCTGATCTGTTTTTGCATAATTTCTGCGCCGGATCTCTGCGATTTCATCCGGTGTCGGTCTTTCGATCTCCCCGTTTACGATCACCATCTTCCGCCCGGCATTTTTCAGTTCAAGCTGCAGCTGAAACAATTCGTTCGCATATGTCAGCTTGTCCTCTGCACCGTTGATCCGGTAAAAACAGTTATAAAAGAAGCGGGGATCTGTTCCTCTGGTCAACACACTCTTTTTGATATCTTCAAATCCTTTTCCATCAATCCATGCATTGGTACAGTTATTGACAGAAGGCAGACTTCCATACAGCCGTTCCTTTTCAAAATCATTTTGTATTGCCTCCCGGACTTTCTTTAAGCAATATCCTTCCGGGAAAGCTGTCATCCTCTCCATTTGCAGATCATCTGATAAAACGGAAGCGGGATCTGATTTCAGATATCCGGCATCACCATGATACTGCAGCAGCACCACATCACTCCCGGCATTGGACAGGATCGATATCAGCATCAGTTCGTAATTACTGATATCCCCCTCATAAAGGATCTTGGGCAGTTCATTTGCCCCAAGCTGGTTTACAATCCGTTCAAATTTGTAGTACAGCCAGCACATAAACTTAATATATGCATTTTTCAACATATTTTCTGTTTTTCCATTCCGCCTCATGGTATCAAGCGAGTCATAGATCGAATCTGCCACATTCTGTCTTTGCAGATCGTTCATGCGCGGAAGCCATTTTTTTAAACCATTCGATATAAATGACGGATCCATCTGAAAATCCATCCCCATGATCTCAGAATAATACGCAAGGTTCTTCTCATCGGGATTTGGGATCTTTCCCTCGATCACCACACCCGCTCTTCTTGCCGTATCATAATATTTTTTTATAAAGTCCCCGATTTTTTCCGTGTATCCATTGATCCGGTAAAAATACACCTCTCTGCTCTGTCTTCCGTTTAGATCGACAAAGTAATCATCAAGGCTGCGAATCTTTTTGTGTTCTAACATAGCGCATTCTCACCTTCAATATCTGTTCATTTTGTTTTTGTTCATCACATAGCCAAGGCCTGACCCGACAATGCCTCCCAATATATGTGTCAGATTCGAGACGTTATCCCTGATAAAGATACCATCATACACCTGCTGCCCGATATAGATCAGCGCAACCAGAATAAAGGTCAGCGGGATTTTTTCCTCCTCAATACTTGTTAAAGATGCGAGTAATATGAACGCAAATACAACACCGCTTGCCCCAAGGAGCTGGACATGTGGGAAAAATATGAAATTGATCACACCCGTTACCAGCGCTGTCGCTAAAATCACAAAGAGAATATTTGCCGAACCGTATTTTTCTTCCAAAAGCGGTCCTACAACCAGTAACATCATAATATTTCCAAAGAAATGATCCCAGCTGGCATGTCCTAACACATGTCCGAAAAACCGGATGTATGTGAACGGACTTGCTAACGATGACCGGTAGACACTGAAAAATGCACGCGTGGATGCACTGCCTGTTACTTTATCTAAAATCAGTACGATAAAACAGGCAAGCGTAAATCCCAAAATAACCGGAGAGTTAAATGACAGCCGTATCTTTTTACCACCGTTACCCATACTATTCCTTCCTCAAAAACCCTGTTTCACAGAGCACAATATTCTATAAAAATCATCTAAAAGTATAGCATACCGGCATCCTGTTTTCAAGAAAACGTCCGGCATCGAATCTATCTATCTTTTTGCCTATATTAATGCTATAATTCAATTTGCAATCTGTTGTTAAACTTGTGTTATTTTGAAGAGTTTTTATACACTCAGGGGGATTTTTACAAATTGAAAAACGATATGATTTATTACAGTGTCGGTGCACTGCTCTATTGTCCCGCCAATAAAAAAACGATTGCCGACTCTGTGATTCATGAAAAATTTGGAACTAAATATTCTCTGGCTTTATGCCTTGAAGATACGATCAATGACAACTATGTGACAGAAGCAGAGCAGGATCTTATCTCTTCCATCCATCAGATATTTGAAAGTTTTCAGGATCATCCTTTTTACCTTCCGAAAATCTTTATCCGTGTCCGCAATGCCGGCCAGATTGAACGTTTAACGAAGGCTTTTGGGGAAAGCATAAAGGTGATCACCGGTTATATCATACCGAAATTTACTGCTGACAACGCCAGCTCTTATATAGAAGAAATGATCCGGGCTAACGAACAGGCTTCCAGGAAATTATATATGATGCCGATCTATGAGAGTTCTTCTATCATTGACCTGCGGCACCGTATCGATATCCTGTATGATCTGAAAGACAGGCTTTCCCATGTGGAAGATCTCGTTTTAAATATCCGTGTCGGAGGAAATGATCTGTGTCACATGTTTGGATTCCGCCGTCATTGTGACGAGTCCATTCACCGGATCAGACCTGTCGCTGATATTTTTTCTGATATCATAACTGTTTACGGCATGGACTACGTCGTTTCCGGACCGGTATGGGAATATTATTCCGGGTATAATTGGGAAAATGGCCTGATTCAGGAACTAAAAGATGATAAACTCTGCGGCTTTACCGGAAAAACAGTCATTCATCCAAATCAGATTTCTGTCGTAAACAAAGTTTATCAGGTTACAAGATCAGATTTTAACGATGCAAAAGCAATTTTAAACTGGGATAAAAAATCAGACTCGCTTGTCTCCGGAAATCTTGCGGGTGAACGCATGAACGAATACAAAACCCACCATAACTGGGCAGAAAAAATCTTATTTCTTGCAGAGGTCTTTGGCATAACAGACTAAACTTATGTATGCACGAATTTCTTTGGCATGACAGACCAGACTGATGTATACATAAATTTCTTTGGCATGACGAGACCAAACTGACGTATGCATAAATTTTCCTGGAAACCGGCAGTATTTTTTATATATCTGACATTTTTTTAATGATACCGCAGCATTTATAATGTTTCATCGGATAATACTGGATCGACACATTTTTTTCCTCAGCTAATCTCACCAGATGTCCAAGCTGAGGATCTCCCTTGTACCTCTCATCAATCAGGATCTTCCATGGAACTCTTCGCAGCAATACTCTTGTCGCCTCTCCGATTCCCGGTTTGATCAGATTGATATCATCAATATCAAATGTCTTTGCAATCTGTTTTACCTCGTCAATACCAGAGCTTTCCACACACTTATTTTCTTTTTCCACATCCATCTCAAACTCGTTCTCGATCGTATGGATAAATTCATAGGACAGATCCGAATCTTTTAATTCTCCATAATAAACGGCTCCGTGGAAATCATCTTTTCTAATGATATCACTCCTTAAGAATGTCCTGCTGATCAGTCCTGACACAGTGCTGTTAAGACAGGAACTCGGTATTAAAATATCATCGTGCGTGCCACACAGTTCTGTCACATTAGCAGGATCTGCTATGACTGCGATATCGGATGACACACCTTCATACTGCGCAAGATCCTTTTTTAATTCATTTAAAATCGCGCCCTTTCCGATCCATCCGTCCACGAACAATAACTGTCCCGGTTCATACCGGCTTAACAGATATTTCATCGCATTGTCATCAATCCCTCTGCCGCGGATAATGGAAATGGAATAATGCGGTACATTGACCTGATATTTTTTTGCAATATATCTTTTGACTAAAATTCCGATTGGAATACCGGCGCGAGCCAGTGAGACGAGCACAATGTCCTGTCCCTTTTTTTCAACGATCTTATCTGCAAGTCTTCCGACAGCAAGTGCTACCGGTTTTGCATAATTTTTCAACGCTTCCCGGTACACCTGCATATATTTTTCTGTCGGGACATATTCGACCGGCAGCATTTCACTGTAATGTTTTCCCGCCTGTATCAGTTTTTCTCTCTCTTCGGTCGGCTGTGGCTGCACCATGCCGGTGATATCTTTTAGTAAAAGGATCACATCCTCATCGCTGTATGAACTTCTCATTTTTGTCCTCATTCCTATATTCTCTTTAATACCAACGGATCACAGATATATTTTCATTTTTCATCCGAAGTGCGTAAATCAGCGTTTCTAATCCTTTTAACGACGCTAATGCCGAATCCGTCATAACGATAACCCTGTCATAGTTTTCCAGATCATAAATAAAAGTCTTTCGTTCCGGATCATATAAACTGCACAGTTCATATCTGCAATGCAGTGGATACTCTTCCTCGGTACTGACCGCGATCGGACTTCTAGTCGTAGAATGGCAGCGGACATCACATCCTATTTTTTCTATTTCCTGACCTGTCAGAAGTGCGGGATACATAAACTCTTCCGTGCCGATCACAAGTACGCGCTCACCCTGTTTCACACTCGTTTCCACGATTACAGTTTCCGCAAGTTTTCTGCATGCAGCCTCATATTGTTTTGCGTCAACGAAACGTCTTGCATTCATCCATCCGGGAATTGATATGATATGTTCCCGCATATTCTTCTCTGATTGCACATCAATATCCGCGCTTTCATGCGTATGATTCTCCGGTATCGCACAAATATATAAACCATCACATCTATACTGCTCCGCAACCGTACCGTATCCGGAATGATCCGTTTTTACCAGATAATGAAGTTCTATTTTTTCATCCTGATAAATTTTTAAGTATTCTTCTGTCATTCCATTTAACAATGAAGCAACTGCAAATTTTGTTTTTTTCTGATACTCTTTTGTTATGATCTTAATGATATTCATGATCGTATTCCCAGTGGTCACCTCATCCTCTATAAATACTATCCTGTCAATATCATTTATCACACGGTCTATATCATCTTTTACCAATTTCTGCTCAGTCGCATGGCTGTGCGCTTCCGAAAAAAATAAATATCTGGCATCCGGTATTACTTCCCGTGTTGTCTGGATATACTTTGTTCCCAATGTGATCGCAGCCTGTGCACCGATTGCTGTCGCGGTTTCTGCAAAACCGATCAAAAGCAGCCTCTCACCTTCATATTTTCCCTGAAACTTCTCTGCAAGACTTTTAAATAAATTCAGTGCTTTCGAAGGTTCGACCGGAACATGTTTTCCCTGCAGTGGATCTACTACCAGATAACTTCTTTTGGTATTGTTTTCCCGTTTTGCTATTCTCACTAAATCTTTTTGCTGATAGTTCATATGTTTTTGATTTTCCTGACGTTCGTTAATTTTTTACGATCTGTTTTCCAAAAGTCTTTAGATATTCTTGGGCAGTCTGTAATGATATATTTAGTTTTTTCTGCAACCGCTCTAAAATAGCGTCTTCTGGCAACCCTAGATCACAACATGTATCTACAATTCCTTCCGCTCTGCCACGCATTTCTCCTCTTGCCTCTCCTCTTGCTTCTCCTCTTGCTACATCCTGCTCTATTTCATCTTTCATTAATTCCCGTAATGCTTCGCACATACCATTCGCCCTCCTTACCTTCTGATATATTTCATAATTCGCACTGACACTTGCCTGTAATACTGCGTCTATATTATTCCGCTCCCGCGGTGTCTTCATATTTTCTGTCTGTTCTAAAAACTTCCTGATATCCTCTATATCGGCATTTGCAGATAAGATTCTTAGGCTGCTGTGCATAGTCCGGTTCAACCTGCTGATCACCACGATCTGCACCGGGAATAAAATGTTCCCTCTCACGTAATAAATACCTGGATATTTTTCTTCCAGTACATATCCTTTTCGTTCTAATTCAAAAAACAGTTCTCTTGGATATGCTTCACGGAACAATGACACGGTCAGTTCGTCCGCCGGGATTTCATCGATTGTTTTCCCATATCCTTTATAAAGGCAGGCATATCCAAGTGTTTTGTAAAGAGTGTCTATCGACAGTTCATCTCCCGGTCCTTTGTATTCTAACACATTGTACTTTCGCATGATATGACCGATTTCATTTTTCATCACTTTTTCTGCATTTTCTTCTTTTATGATCAGAAGATCAATACGGATCGGTTCTTTACTCAAATGATACTCCGAGATTAAATCAAGTTCCTCGATGTTTTCCTTTAGTTCCAGTTCCGCTGCTGCATAAAACGCAGGATGCCACTGGATCTTTTTGGCTTTGTCTGATGACGATTTCTTTGTCTTTTGCGCGATAATCGTTTCCTCCCTTTTTATTCGGGAGAATCGTCTAATATTTTCGAATCCTCCCTGCTTTTATTTTTATTTAGTGGTGATTTAAAAGCATTGAAAATTCTGATATCCGACGTTGTGGCTTGCTTATTGATATACAAAGCCCTTAACATGGTTTTGACCTGTTTTGAAACGGCGTATGCTGCCTGATAGATTTTGTTAGAATGTAATGCTTTGTTTTTATAAATTTTATACATAAGCGTAGAAACAACATATCCATAAAATATGTATTCTAAACGCATCTGGTCGTTTTCGTGAAAATGTGTGCGTTTAACTTATACCATCTGCTTTCCAAAAGTCTTTAGGTATTCCTGGGCAGTCTGTAATGATATATTTAGTTTTTTCTGCAACCGCTCTAAAATAGCGTCTTCTGGCAACCCTAAATCACAACATGTATCTATAATTCCACGTGCTTCTCCTCTCGCTTCTCCTCTTGCTACATCCTGCTCTATTTGATCTTTCATTAATTCCCGTAATGCTTCGCACATACCATTCGCCCTCCTTACCTTCTGATATATTTCATAGTTTGCACTGACGCTTGCCTGTAATACTGCATCTATATTATTCCGCTCCCGCGGTGTCTTCATATTTTCTGTCTGTTCTAAAAACTTCCTGATATCCTCTATATCGGCATTTGCAGATAAGATTCTTAGGCTGCTGTGCATAGTCCGGTTCAACCTGCTGATCACCACAATCTGCACCGGGAATAAAATATTCCCTCTCACGTAATAAATACCTGGATATTTTTCTTCCAGTACATATCCTTTTCGTTCTAATTCCAAAAACAGTTCTCTTGGATATGCTTCACGGAACAATGACACGGTCAGTTCGTCCGCCGGGATTTCATCGATTGTTTTCCCATATCCTTTATAAAGGCAGGCATATCCAAGTGTTTTGTAAAGAGTGTCTATCGACAGTTCATCTCCCGGTCCTTTGTATTCTAACACATTGTACTTTCGCATGATATGACCGATTTCATTTTTCATCACTTTTTCTGCATTTTCTTCTTTTATGATCAGAAGATCAATACGGATCGGTTCTTTACTCAAATGATACTCCGAGATTAAATCAAGTTCCTCGATGTTTTCCTTTAGTTCCAGTTCCGCTGCTGCATAAAACGCAGGATGCCACTGGATCTTTTTGGCTTTGTCTGATGACGATTTCTTTGTCTTTTGCGCGATAATCGTTTCCTCCCTTTTTATTCGGGAGAATCGTCTAATATTTTCGAATCCTCCCTGCTTTTACTTTTATTTGGCTGGTGATTTAAAAGCATTGAAAATTCTGATATCCGACGTGGTGGCTTGCTTATTGATATACAAAGCCCTTAACGTGGTTTTGACTTGTTTTGAAACGGCGTATGCTGCCTGATAGATTTTGTTAGAATGTAATGCTTTGTTTTTTTAATATATTTTCTAAACTTATACCACTTGTTTTCCAAAAGTTTTGAGATATTCCTGTGCAGTCTGTAATGATATATTTAGTTTTTTCTGCAACCGTTCCAAAATAGCACTTTCAGAGAGGCCAAACTCATATCCCATTTCAACAATACCTTCGGCTTTGCCACGCATTTCTCCTCTCGCTTCTCCTCTCGCTACATCCTGCTCTATTTCATCTTTCATTAATTCCCGTAATGCTTCGCACATACCATTAGCCCTCCTTACCTTTTGATATATTTCATAGTTCGCACTGACGCTCGCCTGTAATACCGCGTCTATATTATTCCGCTCCCGCGGTGTCTTCATATTTTCTGTCTGTTCTAAGAACTTCCTGATATCCTCTATATCGGCATTTGCAGATAAGATTCTTAGACTGCTGTGCATAACCCGGCTTAACCTGCTGCTCACCACGATCTGCACTGGGAATAAAATGTTCCCTCCCACGTAATAAATGCCGGGATATTTTTCTTCTAAGGTATATCCTTTCCTTTTCAATTCCAAAAATAGTTCTTTTGGATATGCCTCTCGAAATAAGGATACTGTTAATTCTTCTGCTGGAATTTCATTGGTCGTTTTCCCATATCCTTTATAAAGGCAGGCATATCCAAGTGTTTTGTAAAGAGTGTCTATCGACAGTTCATCTCCCGGTCCTTTGTATTCTAACACATTGTACTTTCGCATGATATGACCGATTTCATTTTTCATCACTTTTTCTGCATTTTCTTCTTTTATGATCAGAAGATCAATACGGATCGGTTCTTTACTTAGGTGATACTCTGATATTAAATCAAGTTCCTCGATGTTTTCCTTTAATTCCAGTTCCGCCGCCGCATAAAATGCAGGATGCCACTGGATCTTTTTTACCTTGTCTGCTAACGCTTTCTTTGTCCTTTGCGCGATAATCGTTTCCTCCCTTTTATTCGGGAGAACCGTCTGATATTTTCGAATTCTCCCTGCTTTTATTTTGATTTACTGGTGATTTAAAAGCATTGAAAATTCTGAGTGGCTCGCATGTTAATATGCAGCCTTTAACGTGGTTTTGATTTGTTTTGAAACGGCGTATGTTACCTTATAGATTTTGTTAGAATGTAATGCTTTAAATAGATTGTAACATGCCGACATATATCTGTCAGTAGTATCACATATTTTTTATTATTTTTGTAATATCTGCACAAAATGTGTGTACTGATTTTCTACTTAGTTTTAGAACCGCTGACTTCCTTTTTCCCACTCATGCTCTGTAGTGATATGTTTTTCATCTACTCTCTACAATAAAGCACATTCTTTATACTTAGATTTTATTTGTTCTATTATCTTTAAAATTGCTTTTTCTGCTGTATGTTGGTTAATCCAACCCTCTCTTGCATAGCCTGCCAAACTTAGTTTATTGTTATCTACTCGTTGTATTACAATTAATGCCCCATTCATATTATTGATACCACTATCAACAGTTACCACATATATCTGTTTTTCAAAATCCTCCTCAAGAATTTTTGCATTTCCAATAAGACAATCTCTTAAATTATCAAATGTTATATTGTCTACAAAATATTCTTTTATGACAATTTCATTCTCCTTAGCCCAAACATACGAATGCAGTTTATCAATTATTTCAATATTCCTCTCCATATTCTTCTCCCATAAAGCAATTTGGTATTCTATGTAAATGCAATATTCTCTAAATCATCCTCTTTCACATGTTCCGACATGTCTTCAAGAACATCTTTCAGACTTTGAACCATCTGTTGATTGGTTACTGCTGCAACATATTTACGTTTTGCTACTTCACTTTCAATAATGGGTACCAGAAGATTTCTTGCATATTCTCTTCTATTTGAAGATGCATACATGTCTTTCAATATACTTCCATCTAATTTTTCTCCCAGTCTGTCAACTGATTTTTCTGCCTCCTTTTGATTTAATAAATAATCTTTTGCAAGTTTCTCAAATTCTTTCTGAATAATTCTAACCATCTCATCAGCATCATCTTCGATAAAATTTCCAAGAACTGTTTCCGTTGCCTTTCCTGCTGCAGCCCCTGCTACAACAGAACCAACCAATCCTCCCACAATTGTCCCGATTCCAGGCAAAATTGCTGACCCCACTGCTGCACCACCAATCCATCCACCTGTTCCTCCTGCAACCGTGGTTGCTGTATTAGCAAGATTTTTAAATAACTGCTTTCCAGATATACGTCCCTGAAATATATTTGCAATGTCAAATGACGATAGTATCACCACTGTTGCACCTGCAGTTATTACATTTCCTCTCAGCAATTTAGCTGCACTTTTCATAGCTGCCGCACCATAAATATTGCCACCATCACGAAAAGCATTAATAAGCAGTGCTGATGCCTTCGGTCCCATAACAGAAACTATCGCTTCCGAACTTCCGACAAGTGCACTATTCAATCCTGCTTTTGACAGCTGTCCTGCAAGAACAGATGTAACAAATGCAGTTCCTCCAACTTTTAATCCTGAAGCTGTCGCTATCTTTAAAGACTTCTCGAGTTCTTCCCCGTTCCATAAATTAGTTGCCAATGCAATCATCGCCGTCACACCGAATGCTGATTTTGCAGCAACTGCTCCATTAGCAGCATCATATGTTATAGACTCCACAGTTCCTGCTTTTGCGATATTTCTAGCCTGTTCATAAGTAAAATGTCCTTTTCGAACAATATTTTCTGCTTCATTAATATCCTTTACACCTGGTACTTTCCCTTTTCGTATTTTATCTTGCATAGCCTCTACCGCAGCATCATATTTATCTGATGGGACTTCAATCTGCATTGGCTTTCCATCTTTCAGATATCTGAAATTTCCCTGTTCATCAAAGCATTCATTAACACAGGCAGAACCTGTCTGGCAATATTTTGATTGAATAAATATTCCATCTACCATTCTGTCTGCGCCATTTTTCACATTATCATCACCAACTATCTTTGCATCATGTCCTGTCAAATTATCATACAAATTGTTGGCTCTCTCTGCAGCAAATCCATGTCCCTGTCTTCCATGGAATTTTTCTTCTTCATATAATTTATTTATCTGACCATATGCTGCACTCGAAATTCCACCCGCCATTGCTCCATAATTTTCTGATTTATCAGTCTGTACATTTAACTTCTCAATATTATCTTCTGCAGGCTGTCTTATCAACGCAAGCAATTCTTTAAAAAAACGATACAATGGTGTTTTATTAAGATAAATACTTGTCCAATCTATTTTTGTTCCATCATACAATTTTATCTGCAATTCATTATTGCAGTCTTTATTCGCTATGTCATATAACTCAATATCTTCGATGTCGTCATACCAGATTTTCTTTGGTTTCTCTAATACTTCCAGATAATATACCTTTGTATCTGTAAATAAATATCCGGATTTTCCGCTTCCTGCAACTGTGGTGTCATAAAATCCAATTACCGTACTCTCATCTAATCCCGATGCAAATTTCTTTTTTGCATTGTCTAATTTTTTTCGAGAAATATCATTTCCTATCTGAAATCCAGATATTGTTTGAATTTTAGTATAGTATTTTTTCAATAACTCTATTTTTTCTTGATGTTGATCCATATGTTTCCTTTCAATTAATATTTTTAGATATTTGATAAATACTCTGTAACATTTTTATTTCACTCTATTAAAATGTATATTTCAACCCTTTTCCCGCGTTGTATATATTTCTTCTCAACTGATAAAATAAAAGTATTACCTAGGAGATTACAAATCATGAATCGATTAAAAGATTTGAGACTAAAGATGGGGTTAAGCCAGCAGGCTCTTGCTGATAAATTGAACGTCAGCCAGCAGACCATCTGTAAGTACGAAAATAATACCAATGAACCGAATATCGACATGTTAGAAGCCATGGCAGATATTTTTGACGTATCTGTTGATTATCTGATTGGCTATTCTTCGTGTGCCCATAAAGTAGAGGAAGTGTCCGAGACGGCTCTCAATGAAGATGAGCTTGCCTTTTTAAAAAAATATCGTTCGATCAATCCTTCCTCCCGTGCTTTAGTACAACAATTTATGGATGAATTTTTACGTTTATCCGGTGAATAATTTTTCTTTTATTATAGCTTGTACCTAAGACACCATCTGTCCATCTCAAAAACTTTTTTAATTTTTTACAACTTCAACATAATCTCCCTGGCTTCGCAGCCACATATCAATGCCCTTGCCAAATGTTTCAGCCGAAATTAAGAACTTTCCGTTTTCCTCCTTCAGGATCTTTGCAGTCGGCAGGCGATCTAATATCGCCTCCACACTGGTTCCTTTATACCAGAACTTCGTACGCTGTAATTTCCCGCCATACATGAACTGTATTCGTTTTCGATATTCTCCTTCCTCAAACCGGTCTTTATACGGAATATTAAAGTGTTCATCCAACACCTGAAGTTCTAGGATCCGGTCGATCCGGTAAATGGTTGGAAACGCATCATTTGCCACATCAAATGCTTTTTCTTTATCGATCCCTTCAATATTTGCAGCCAGATAAAAATAAAATTCGGAAAAAAGGATTGCCTGCGGTTCTACCTTCCGCTTCACAACTTTTTTATCTTTTGTACGCTCATAACCGATCTCAATGCATTTTTTCTCATGAATTGCCTGTCCGATCTGCCACATCTTATCAATGAATACCCTGTGATGCTGCGGTTCAATGTAATGGTAACGCTCATTGGCAATCAGTTCACTGACAAGGCTCTGGTTCTGCGGCGGCACACAGCACTCGATCAGCTTATCTAACATCTGCATCATTTCGTCTTTGGTAAATGCACGGCTGTCTAACAATATTTTGGTAATAGCAAGCACTTCCTCGTTGGAAAAACGCATTCCTTCTTCCTGCTCAAGCCGATAACCATTCTTCCTTCTGTCATAGATCAGCTCATTCTGGATACCAAAATCATTGACACGTTCGTTCAGATAACAGCGGATGTCATCTAAATCTCTTTGAATCGTTTTTTCATCCACACCGAACTTTTGTCCAGCAGCGGCTTTGTTAATCACTTTACCACGCATCAAAAGGTCGTACATCCGCAGAACACGATCTGCTTTTGATCTTTTATCTATCGGCTCCTTTTTTTCCATAACCTCATCTCCATTTTTCATCTCAAAACATTATCATATCTATCCTTAATACTTTTATTTTGTTTTCTGCAGCCAGAATATTGTTTCACCCTTATTTTATCAATGCTTCGATACTTTTTTCTTTCTTAAAAGATATCTCATCAATAATGTTAAATTTAGACCAGAATGTTTCTTTAAAATGGTACACAATAAAATCATTCTCACCACAGTCTGCAACTGGAATGATCCCATCTGCTTTAAAATCAACATGCAGTTCTTCTTTTGCATTCAAAATTTCTTTAAAAGCTAAGATTCTGACACCATCATCCAAAAATATTGTTTCTTCATTATTTGAAATAATTTTTTTTAAAACTTCCGGCAGTTCTGCTCCATATACCCGTTCAACTTCTGACACTCTTCCGCCATCAACTGTTTCTTTTAAAATCTGCTCTAAATACTGTTTTTTTGTCATTAATCTATTCCCCCTAACATTTCATTTAATCTACTGTACGGACTATCGGCTGCATGTACTCCCTGCTTGTCATAATGCACCTGTGCATCTAGTGGTGTAATATTTGCTGACTCGTTCTTTCCACCCATACCTAAAGGCTGTATATGATGTGCATCGTAGTCACTTCCTTCTTTACGAATCAGATTACCATTTGCAGAATATACATCATGCCCATATTTCGGCCACTCCCGGCCGTTTGTTTCCTCCCAACTCCTTTTTAACATCTCTTTCTTATCCGCAAATTCTTCCCGCATAACTGCATTTTCTTCCGGAGTAATTTTCTTTAAATCGTAAGCTTCAAATGGCCTATCTGAAAATGTATCCGGACATTCTGATTTTTCTTTAATATCCTTAAAATATTGGCTTAATACTTTTTCAAGATCTGCCTCTGCATTATCCGTTTTTTCAATCTTGTCATCTTCTAAAATCTGGTCAAACTTAGCCAGTGCTTCTGCACTGAACTCCTGTCTTACATCTTTTTTCCCTTGAATTTCCGTTATTTCCTTTGCTCCATTTTCCAGATGCATAACTTCACACCTCTCTACATATAGTCCATTAATCTTTCAAATAAAGTTCGTGACGTCTCTTTTCCATCTATCTGTGCCTTTTCCCTTGTCAAAAGTGCCACGATTTTTTTCTGGTCATTTTCACTCATCAACGTAACTGCCGGATCAAGTATTTCTCTCATAGCACAATACCATGTATCAATATTTCCTTCCTGTTTTCGCAGCATCTCAAACGCAATTTCCGAATTAAAAATATGATAAATAACCTGACATCTTAATTTCTGGATTTCTTCTTTATCATTCGTTTTTGTATACCTGATAAACGCTCTTTTGGCTTCCGATGGTATTGATAATTTATATACCTCATCAGTAAGATCCGTTATATATTTCCTGTCCAGTTTGTTTCTCTGGTTGACAGGTATCAGTAAATATTCAACAAATTTATTTTTATCTGTGCGTGTTTCACTTTCCCCTTTATAACAATACAGAGAATTTTTCTTAAAATTGGTATCGATGTTACACAATACAGGCTCTAACCAGTTATTCTGATAAACTGCTGCAACAAACGTTTTTAGCCTGGACAACTCTGATATCTGGTCTTCATTTAAATTTGCTGCTCTGCCCACAAGTTCCCTGTCTTCCATATCCGGCAGTCCTAAAATGATCTTGGTATTGGTATTGCGGATCACGGACATATCCATCAACCCCGGAGCCTGGTCAGCAATGATAAACCCCTCTCCATAGGTACGCATTTCCGCAATCGAATTTGCAAGCATTTCCACTGATTTTCCAAGTACATTTGCACTCTCCCCGGACTGCTCTGTTGATGTGCGTTTCAGGATATTGTGTGCCTCCTCCAGTACAGTTACATGCTGAAGCGCCGCATTTCCTTTCCCCGCACCTGCCATACGATACTCCTGTAATTTCATCACAAGCAATCCCATAATAAGTGACTTTGTCTCTCCCGATCCGGTTCTGCTCAGATCAATAATAACATTAAAATCAAACAATTCTTCCGCAGTAAGTTCATCATTGGTAAATATCTGACCATAAAGTCCATTGGTCAACGATTTCAGCCTGGTACAAAGTGCTCCCTTATAATCCCCCTTACTGTCGGACGAATAAGCAGAATCATCCATCACCACATTGATCTGATTTAATACATCAATAAACGACGGATACAATGCATTTCCATGTGTGTCATGATATCTGCACTCAGAGTTCTCCAGATTCCATCCGGCAGCGATATAGGCATGTTCAACCGCATCCTTTAAAACTGCCGGCATTGCAGCATACATTGGCCAGCACACATTAAATATTTCAATCAACCGGTCAATATGCTCTAAAACGTGAATATCTTCCGGGAAACTGAACGGGTTGATACGAAGGAGCGGCATTTTTTTATAATTTGTCCCAAATATTTTTATATCTTTATAACTGCCAAATCTGTTTTTGTACTCTCCTTTCGCCGATTCAATGACCAGAATTTTCACCTTGTGCTCCATTAACTGATCCAGCATCGTATAAATTGCTGTCGATTTTCCTTTTCCTGTTGATCCGGTGATAAATGTATGCATCGCCAGGCTTTGCATGTCGATTTTTACCTTTTGTTCTCTTCCATTTCCACCCTCGTTATGTCCCATATGATAAAGATTTCCAAGATCAATCGTTGGACCAGAACCACATTCTATATTCCGTCCAAACGGAGCCATCGGTATCACTGTAATCCCTGAAACAGATTTTTTCGGAAGACCGATCTGTATTGCCAGCTCATCTCCACTTATAATAGATGCCGGTGTAACAACCACCTTGTTTTCTTTATCCTGCAAAAATCTCGGGTGCACCAGAGAACCTAAATATTTTCCCAGAATATCTGTATCCTCCGGTTTTGACCACGAATTGATATGCGATGCCTGCACACAGGATTGTTTTCCCCGCATTAAGGCATTGTAATTACTTGCTGCCATGAGAGAAGTTTCTCTGTTATCCGCAATCACATACGCTGCACAGTCAAATGCCCCAAAACTTTCACACTCATCCAGGCGCTGCAGATGCTGGTCTATTTTATCAAGTAATGACTTTACAGAACGGTTTTCATAATTAAGCTGCAGGCTTTTTCCTGTCGTTTTTGTGGAAGATACCGTATCTGTAAATGCACGGCTCTGCTGGCTTGCTCTCATTGTTGAATTCGTTTTACCCGCTGTATCTGCGGTGCCGCTGTTCCTCCCCGCATTGATTCCAACCTCAAATCCAAGATTGATGGCTCCCATATTAAAACCGACGTCTACACCTGCACTGCCCCCAAAGTATTTTCCGCTGGATCTCGTTTTGCTCTGCGTCATTGCAATTCCCCTGGAGATCCCTTCTGATATTCCGTTTGTTTCTGCCTTTGAAATAGATGATGTATCACCTTCATTGAGTGTTACCGTACTGCCTGCAAAAGCAGAAAGCTGCGTATACAGCATCTCATACCCCTGTTTGATCACCTGGATCTCAGTGGTATCTACTGGATCGGCCAGCATAACGATCGTATATTTTTGTCCCTTTAAAGAATCCGTCAGATTCTCAATTCCCTGCACATACCCTTCTGTGCTTCTATCTCCCTCATCACGAAGTGCCACGATCCCCGATACCGCAGAATAACAATTTCCCTTTTTCTTTAAAACCTCTTTTTGAAACAGTTCCACCTTATCGTCTGATATTTCTTCCAACTCCGATCCAATCAGGTTTCCTGATAATGCACCTTTGAAAGCCTCTGCATTTGCAATTCTTCTGTTCCGGCTGATTTCATTCTGGTTTCTTGCATTTTTTGATAAAATACCTAAATAATAATCTATACGGTAACCATCACTTCTTATAATCGTTGTAATGCTACAGCCAATGGATGAAGCTACATTCACGATCGTGGTCAGTTTGTTTAAAAAATTTTCTTCCTTGTTGAGCACCAGTCTGGTAAGTTTATAAAACTTTCCACACATTACAATATCTACATCAATATCTTCCTCTGATGGCCGCATAATGTCATAGGTTTCCAAACGGTCAAGATAACTTTTTGTAATGATCGCTGCCGCATTATTTAATGAACTGTCTAATGTCCGGCTCAATTTATTTTGCGTTGTCTGTATCTCACTCAGCATAAATCCATCCTCCATTTACGCTTTTAATTCTGCTAACTTCTTTTCCAAAATCGCAGCATATTCTTTATATGCAGCAATCTCGTTCTCCTTATTTTCGCATTGGCTGATCAAATTTCCAAACTCTTCTGTTATATTGTTCAAAAGACTCTCTTCCACCTTCTGGCTGATTGCAGACATTTTTGTTTCAAAGCTCTTTACCTCTTTCTCTAATCTGTCACACAACTCTCCATAAATGTTTGAAATAGCCTTAGACAATGCGGTAGATAATTCCGTTTTCTCCTGTGCTGAAGTAAGTTCCCCATTAAACTTGCCCGCAATCCCACTCATGGCATCCGAAATATCCATATCAAAAACAGGAAACTCAATTCTGCTGATCGTCTCCTCCACCATAATCCTAAACAGCGAAGAATCGTATTTTTCACTTCCCATATCAAAATTATTTACCACTACATTTAACAGTTTTCGTTTTACTTCTTTCATCTGCATAGCCTCGCTAAACACTTCCTCCACCTGATTGGAAGCCTCCAGCGCATATTTCTTCAAATTCTCGATCGCATCAGCTGCTATGCAGTAAGAATAGTGTTCCTCGTATGTATATACATGTGTTTTTTTCCAAAACAAATGCCCTGTCGTATAAGAACCTGTACTTGTTTTACTACCGGTTCTTTCCCTGATATTTAAATAATCCTTACTGGAATCCCGGAGTTCTCTGATCCCAACCGCTTTTTCTGATTCAATCTTTGCATTTAATTCTCCAAAAACAGCTGCAATATCTGCCTTAATATTGTTCATCTGACTTTCGATCAGTTTCTTCTGTTCTAACAGCTGTTCTTTTTCATTTCCTTCCAGAAGTTTGATGCGCTGGTTTGTTTTATCCTGATATGATAACAGAAGATTACGCAGTTCTTCCACCGCATCCGGAATAAATCCCTTTGCCTTCGCTTCAAAAATATGTTCTTTTTCCGTTACTACCTCACGGAACAGTGCCTTAACCTCATCAAAGTTTCCAAGTAAATTTAAGTCGGAATCCATATCCGTTGAAAATTGACGGATCGCAGAATACATATTTTTTTCTTCTTTCGTAAACTCACTTTCCGCTTTGCCAATCATATTGTACGCCAGTGAAGATATCATGATCGGCTTTGCACACTGCCTGATTACTTCGATCAATTCCGGCGAACTTTCTCTTGCCTCTAAATCTTCAACAAATTCTTCGACTTTTGCCTTTGCTCTTTTCGTCAGTTTCTTCTTCACGATCCTGCAGGCTTTTGGAACATTATCCGTTGTGTTTTCGTCATCGCCAAAGATGTCATCCTCCTCCTGCTTTCTTAAAACGTCCCTGACCCCACTGTCATAACGGCTTGCAATCAGCACCAGCTTTTTTACACCTTTCTGCGGGAGCTGACTGGACAACAAGATCCAGTCACTTTTATCAAGGAATCCAGTCGACGGACTCAGAAAAAATACAACATCACATACTTCCATAAACTCTTTCGTGCGGATTGTCCGGGATGCGATCGGATCATTTAAACCAGGGGTGTCTACGATCGACAGACCTTTAAATTCTTCTTTGTTGAGATACAGTGTGACTGCCTTTACGATCGGTGTGTATTTTCCATCCTCTCCTACATAATTATTTAAACCGGAAACCAGAGCATCATAAGACTCATATTCTAAGATGTCCTTCCCCTTTTCCAGGTAAGGGACCGGGTCTACACCATTCCTTCTTACCATCTCAATAATTTCGCGTGCTGAGGTATAGATCTCATCCTCCAGATCCACACATGCATTTTCCTCAAGTACCTCCCATTCCTCTTTCGAATAGTACTCAATCTGAATGATGTTCTTATCTGAATATTCCATTTTAGTCAGGGTTGCTGTCTTAGGTGTCGGTGCTTTCGGCAATACCTCTTTTCCATCAAAAAGAAGTGTATTCAGAAACGTGGATTTTCCCGCTTTTACCTGTCCAATCACACCGATGTTTAACATCCTGTCTGTACGATAAAAATCTTCTGTTTTCTTTTTAAAATTTGATACCAGTCTCTGCAGTTCACTGATATCTTCTTTCTTTGCATGTCCGGTAACCTCTGTAATAATTGCATTTGTATTGTCAATAAATGTCTGAAACTCCTTGTTATCTTCTGTAAATACTGCCATACTGTGTCTTCCTTTCCATTGCAAAATATTTTATATACACGCTTTTTTATTAACCCTGAACTGCATACAAAAAACTGTCATAGTCATCAAAATAAGATACCACATAGATTGCCATATAGTGATCCATTTTCCCCTCTATCCTGCTCTTTTTTTCAAAATCCACATAATACACTATGCCATCACAGGGAGCTAAAATCTTTTTTGTCTGTTTCTTTGTTTTTATTTCTGAACTCCTAAACAAATCTTGTTTTGTCTCCCTAAAAACAGACAGTTTATCATACTCAAGAATACAATCCCCTTTTTTTACAAGGTTTCCATTCTCCAATTGCATTTTTACAGTTGCCGGCTGCCTTTTTCTACTTTCCTGCTTTTCTCCTGTACTTCCTGGTATCGTTTTATTTGTATTGCTTTTAGCTTCATACTCTTCATCACTTTCGTCTTTACCCATCCAGCGAACCGTACAGATCTCATCACATTTTATTCTCTGATCTATGATCCACTTATATGGAATATAATCCCTGAACTGGCCACACCAGCGTTCCGGTACAGTTACCTGAATTTCATTTAATATATCTGTATTATCTTCCAGCACACTTTTTGCAACCTGTGCAATAACCCGGATTTCTTCCTTGTCACAATCAAACATCTGTGCAAGATCTGCAACAACCGGCATGAAATTTCTCACATCTTCTGACAATCCTGCTATCATAAATGCTTCTGTCAGATAGGCATATTTATCATCCCAAAGATCCCTGCAGAGATTACCCATATCCCGCTCATCAAATCCAAGTCCCTCCTTATAGATATCCTCCGCAGACCATTCCAGCCCGATTCCTTTTGACAACCTGCACAGATACAGCATTCTGTCATAAATATCCTGTTTATCTGCCACAAAAAAATAAGAAAGACTGCCAATCGTCATTTTTTTCACATGCTCCGTGGTTTTTAAAAATGTTTCATTCTTAACCGGATGCTGATATGCCAGTCTTGTAATGGCTGCATAATTTTCCTTCTGTTCTTCCTCTGCCTGCGGTTTCATTTTTTCAATCTCTGAATGAAGCTGCTCTATACGCGCTTCAATTTCCCTTAATTCTACCTGTATGTCTGTAAAATTCATACTCACTCCCTGATTTCTTTGATCCACGTTCTTTTTATAGTCAATCTCTGCTTTTTCTGAGCTTTGTTCCATCTCTTCAATATCGAAATTGATCATTTTTATTCTCCAGTTTACGGACTTCCTGTTGTATGTCTAATATGCTTTTCAATTTGGTTTACCTCAAAACTTTGGAGGAATATAAGAATCTTTGTCTTTTTCAAATATTTGAGTTATATCTCCAGTACATTGATTATTTTCTTCTTCTATATTATTTGAATAAAAGAATCCTGCTATCACAGCATCTTTTTTACGTCTCACACCTATTCGAGTACAATTATGAAACACATTATCTTTTAAAATAAACCTCTCCATCTTTGCCCAACCCACCCACGGATTAAGCGCAGTAATTCCCAAAAAAGACCCATTTTTGACATCCGTACTAGCAGCATTTACTGCACCAATATAGCATTTTGTAATGGTATTTCCTGTAAATTCAACTACACCATTCTCATCATTATCTAACAAAAGCCAAAATACACCGCCGTCCCATAATTCATCTCTAGCTGTATCTTCCTTATCTCTCTGGTTATAATCATAAATATACCCGCAATTTTTAAACTCACACTTCCTAACTATAATGCTATCCACATGACTTATAATCGCTACACGATTACCAAAATTCTCACACACGCAATTTTCAAATACTACATTATTAACATTATACATCGTAAAATGTTTCTTCTCCCCATACATTTTACAATTTCGAAACACAACCTCTCCACACCCCTCAAATATCCATTCCTCATTCAGATGGATATTCAAATTCTCAAATACTACCCTCTTCTCCTCATGCAGAGTTGGAAATGAAATATCATACACCTGATCCACATCCGGGGAAGAATATCTCTTTTCATCCCGAAGATCAACAATTGCTCCGACATAATACGATTTAATATAAGGTAAAAAATCATATGTTCCGGCATATTCTTTAATCCATTTTTTCGCCTCATCATAATAAGATGACTCCTGTAAAAGCACTGACTTTGCAATCAGGCTTACAGATCCAATATCATTTTTTGTCACATCGCAAAGTTCGAGCAATTCCCCAAAATATTCATAATTTACCTTTTCTTCATTTCCCATTTTTAACAAAAGCAGACCATCTAAGGCAAAATAAAATTTAATATTTTTTTCCTTTACCACAGATAAAAACTCCTGCACATCTGTCTCCGATATCTCAAGTGCCATTCGCATCAATTCTTCTACCGGTTCCTCTGCTCCCATCCCACAGGCAATTCTGTTTAAATATAAAATCTGCATATCGGATGGATCATTTTTATACTGAATGACTGTACCTAAAAGTTTTAAGTACAATTTTTTTACATATTCATCCAATCCGCTCAGTGTTTCGTTTGTAACCGCATATTCTTTTGCCTTCATTTTCACAAGCAGTCCACGTATTTTCTCTAATCTCTCATTAAATTCATCCATTGTCACATCTCCTAATTCTGTTTCATCAATTCTGCATACTCTTTAGAATTTTTATACACATCATTGATATGAATCTGTTCCGGTGTGATATCACATACCTCCATCATGACATCTGCCAGTTCTTTTGCATACTCACTGCCCCCGGCTTTTTTATTAATAACCGGCTTCACTCCCTCAAACATATTGCAGAGCATATCTGTGATCGAACTGTCTGTCCTGATCCCCTTCGCCTTCTTATATTCTTCAAGCAGCTGAAGCGGATTCTTCACTTTATCTGTAAGAAGATCTATCTCTGACGGCTCCGGCATTGCAATTCCCACAATATCCGATATATATTTAATCTCCGTAAAAAATTCGTCCTGGAGTTCTTTTAATTTTTTACTAATATCTTTTAATTCATTTACATTCTTCTGCGCATCTTTTACCATAAGCTGCAATGGTTCTAATATCTCACTGTCAATATCTTCTGCGGATAATTTTGTGATTGACGTATTTAATCGTGTCAGTTTTCTGCCTTCCTCATCGATCTCATCCTCATAAAATTCCTTACAGCGCACAAACAGTACCTTGAAATTCCTGGCAAAATTGGATTCGTAAATATGATTGTTCCACTTCACAATCTGCTTTTTTATCTTCTCTGTGTCATTCTCAATAAACTTTTGCAGTTTTTCATCTTCCACCTGTTCTAACTTGCTGGTAAATGCAAATACATCCACATACCGGATGCCTCTTAAATCCAATGTAGCTTTGATTTTTTCCATGATGGACTGCAGATCTTTCAGGTTTTTCTTATCTGCCTTATTTACAATTATAAGTTTCGGGATATCTTCACGGAGTGTTTTGATAAACTTAATGTCCTCCTCCGTAATCGTTCCCGCATCTGCCTGCACAAACCACAAGATATAGTTGCTGGAATTGAGCTGTCCTCTTGCAATCTGCTCATCCGTTTTTGCCGAATATTTTTCCGAATCGGGCTTGGAATATCCAGGTGTATCTAAAAAGGCAATATTGCCGTATTTATGTAATGGAGTTGAGAAAAAGATATTTTCCAGTACATGACCAAGTGTCACCGCATCTGTCACCTTCTCATCCTCTTCATCCTCCAGTTCTCCAAAACCATGTGCTATTTTTTTTATGTCTCTCGGCTGCATCGATACCTTGGCATCAAACACATTAATTCCCATCACTTCGTGTTTTTTACCTTTTACAATATAGGTCGGAACTGAGGTTGATGGATCAATGTCTGCCGGGAGGACTAATTTTCCCATCAGTGCATTTAAAAAGCTGGACTTTCCGCTGGAAAACCCTCCGCCAAGAGCGACTATATTTTTGCCGATCAATTTATCATAAAGAATAAAATCCCTGAACTTCTCATACTCTGATTTAAAGTCTGTATATAATTCATAAAAATCTTCCGGTGCATTTTTCTTTAACGTATCCGGGATCTTTTTATTGATGATTTCCTCAATTTTAGATAAATCAACCTTTAACTGATTTCCATTATTCTGTCTTATAATATTGCAGAGCAAAGTAAAGTTCGCCATCAGTTTTTCATATACTTCTTCATCGTAAGCCATCTTTTATCTCCCCAATTCTCTCTAAATCCATTTTTATGTCTGCTTCTAAATTTTCTTTGTGTTCCCGTTCCTCATTCATTTTAGTTCTCACATCAGCCATTGCCTTTTCAAGCGTATCTCTTTGATTTTTCAATTCGTCTTCTATGGATATATTCACAAGCCGGATCTGTTTTGTAATTGTTGTCTCAATACCTTTTGCAACATCATCAATTACTTTTGGAAACACTTCATTCCTAAGTTTCATTCGTATCTCCTGTTTTGCCTCCTCGCGCTTTCTATCCCTTCTGACTTTTGCAAATATTCCAACCACAATTCCAAGTAACGGGTTTACTAACAGCGCTGTTGCTGCGACAGCCACCACATTAGATACCATTCCCTTATTGATCTTGTCTGTATCAAATGAAAAAGAAATATGTACATCCCCGATCGACTCACTGTCGATCGTCTTTGCAACTCTTTTCAGATATTTTTCCACCTTAGGAATAAAATTTTTCTTTACACTTACCGTGACTGCATTACGGACAACCGAATTAAGATGATCACTGATGCTCTGTCCATTCATGATCATTGCAACCAGGGTAGTCTCATCTGCCTCCATAGCTCTTTGAACATCATTCTTTATGTCCTCTACAAACTCGGAAATTTCCAGTTCAAAATCTTCCTGCTCATGTGAAAATTTTTCATCGAGGGAGGATAATTGTCTATGGAGTTTTTCCTCTTTCTCATCCAGTTCTGACTCCGATAACAGGCTTCCATTTAACAGAGTATTCAGATAGTTTTCTGTAGTTTCTATAATCGGCAAGACCAGTTTTTTATATTTATCTGCAAGAATATCCTGCGACTGTTCCTGAATATGGAGAAGAAATTCTTCCAGATTCCTCACCTCTCCGTCACGGCTGCTGGTAATGCAATACTCAATTTCCCTATCCCCAACATAACGTCTTAAACTCTCTTTCATTTTCTCAAAAACAAGTTCAAAATCATCATTTGCTTTATCATATTTCGTGATCACAATACATAATGGCATATCATGCAGACACAGTTCTTTTAATATTTCACCAATACTGCTTCTTACGATCATATCATCTGCTGGAAATGTAACAATATATGCAAGACTTTGCGGCAGGTAATCATCAATTGCTTTATTATGTATCTCAAATCCCGACTCAAACCCAGGCATATCTACCAACATAACATCCGGTATTCTTTCCAGGTTGTTATTTTTGAGCATAACTCTGACATTTTTTACAGTCTTTGCATCAGCCTCGTATTCCCTGAAATCTTCTATTGGCTTATTCATACATGTGTCATCATTTAGAAAAATCATGAACATCTCATCTAATTCTGTATAAACAATTTCCGTCGGGATTGCTGTCTCCGGTGTAATATCTTCTTTTAACATCTTTCTGCTGTATCCAAGAATTGTATTTACCAGTGCACTTTTCCCAGAACTAAATTTTCCAATAACAGGTGTACAAACTTTTGCATCCTGAATTTCTTCCTGCATCCGTAAAATATTTTCTGTTGAAATCCCATATGCAGCATTTATCTTTTTGAGCTCTTCCAATGCCTTTCGTACTTTCTCCATCATCTGCTCTCCATTCTTTTGTATATTTAATGTAGTTAAAAACTACTCTTTATTATATTTAATTGTCTGTCAAATAGCAATAAATACACTTGAATCTCTTGAAATTTTGTTATATTTTAATTTTCGTATAACTTATTTTGATAATCAATGAGCAGGTATCCCTACCTGCTCATTGCATTTATCCAAAAATAGAAGAAAAAATTCCTTTAATTGCTCCCACAGCTCCGCCTACCATTCCACCTACAATTTCTCCTGGTATTCCCATGATTGCCGCACCTATCGCGCAGCCTGTATCAACACCGCCAGAGATACACTCCCATACCGTATCACAAAATTCACTCTCCACCTCTCCACAGTAATTGCTTTCCTTGTCATCATACAACCAGTTGTCTTCCGTATCATTGATGTTATCGGCAAGCGCCAGCCTTTTTTCTTTCGGGATCGCTTTTACAATATAATACAAAAGTTTGGTGAGATTATATGGGTTTCTCTGTTCCCCATTTTCTTCCTTGTAGCCTGCACAATAACAGATGGGTTTGATATCAAGTCCGGTTCCCTCTTTGATCCTTTTATGCACTGAATCAGCTTTTTTCTTTAAAAACTCTTTTAAGACTTCGTCCGGTTCATTCCGTTCTGCATTCCAGTGTGTCCCCTTCATTGCAATATCAGATTGATTCAGCGCAATCAGAATTCTCTCCTTTGCAGCTTCCTCACCTAGACATGGAACCAGTACTTTGTTGATCAGATCATACGACGTACCCAGATCTTTCGATGACGCATCCAAGATTACGACAACCATATCTATCAGAGGATTGCACTCTTCGTCCATCTCATTTAATTTCTTTATGATGTCTCTGGTGATTTTTTCATCATTTTCCACACCATCTCCAAGCCCCGGTGTATCCCAGATAATCAGATTATCCAGCTCATACTTATCTATACAGGTTGTCTCCGGATCTACCCCCACCCCTACTTTTGCGACTTCCATATGGAACAATGCATTGATCGTAGAACTTTTTCCGCTACTTGTTGCCCCTGTTAGCATAATATTTACTTTTTTCCCCCGGATTTTTAATAATCTCGACAGTCTTTTTGTCTTTTCACCGTCATCGATATCTGAGCTCATAATATCCTCTTCCAGAAGATCATAAATACTTTTTTCCTCTGAATCTGCCGTTTCCATTTCTTTGCCAGCTGGATTCTCTTCCGGTGACAATGCCTTAATTTCAATCACTTTCTCTTCGCTCATAATCAATCCTCCAACATATCTTCATTATTTTATATCTGAATAAACACACTTTTTTACGACTCATATCTCGTCAACAGCTGATACGTCCCATCAAATCCCGTTGAATCTGTAACAATCACCGCATCTTCCAACACTGTCATTCTACCGATCACTGCATTTCCTTTTTCCTGATAAATGGCATATTCATTGATATCCTGTTTCCATAATTCTGCTTCCATCGTCCCCATTGTGGTACTGATAGAAATTGTTCCCACTGTATCTCCACCCTGCTGCTCACTGATGGATACTTCTGTTCCAAGTGAAATGTAGAGCGTGACCGCATCACTTCCCTGATATTCTCCGGCAAAATTTTCTACTTCTCCCTGCGCATACTGTACCTGACCGGTATCGCTTTCTGTATCTGCCTCTGAGTCATTTATCACATCCATCATGTTACTTACCCAGTAGATTCCTGTAATTACGCCGCTTTCATCATTTTCAAACATGACACCCGCCATCTGATCTTTATATGAATATACGGTTTCATATCCATCATCACCGTAATAACTGTATCCGTATTTTGCCAATTCTTCATCTGAAATATCTATAAAATCATCACCAATGGAAGTTCCTGCAAAATTTACCGGATATTTTTCCGTTTCTAACTTAAAACCACTGATCATCCCATCATTTACTTTCACTATGATATCTTCTGACCCGTCACTGTAAGTTTCACTGTCATCTGCGGATAACATGTCACACACCTGCAGCAGATCATCCATCTTACCACCAACATACTCTGCTATATCGATCTCCGCCGGCTCCTGCTGTTCTTTCATATTTTTATTTTCATTCTGTTTTTTTACCTCGTCCTGACTTTGTACTTCATTCTGGGCTGATGCACCACTGTTAAGATCTTTCACATCACTGATCACAAAAAGCGGCAGCTTTGAATCACCAACCATCTGATTCGCATAAGTAAGTGTACAGTTAAAATAATACTCCTGCGTATCCGGATCCGGCTGTGCATTCATCAGCCAGTCCCAGTCTGCAATGACTGCTTCATCTCGCTGCATGATCACACCTGCGTTTATTTTTCCTGTTCCAATATATACTGCATAAGTATTGGTGTCGGTATTGGTTACCGGATATGGTACGGTAATATCCGTCTTTACACTTTCTTCAAATCCATCTGCTTCCCAGTCTGCAAAACCATTTGTAAAAGAACTTAATTCCACAACTTTTGCCAGATCCGTATCCGTATGATTCTTACCCGGTACCACAAATAAAATAACAATTATCACTGCAACCGCTGCTGCCACTCCACCTATTATCAATGGAAGTTTGTTTTTTTCTTCTCTCTTTTCCATCTCATTTTCCTCCCTTGTTTTTTGATATCCTCATTCTAGCAGACCACACGGACACATAATGTCCATGTACATTTTTAAGTAAAAAAATAGACAGAAATGTTTTTCTTACATCTCTGCCTAAAAAGTATCTTTATTTTCTACTCTTTCCTTTTTTCTCTCAGCTCTAACACCAGCTCATACACCTCCGGTCTGTGCTCTTTTAAATGCTCATCCAGAAGATGCCTGCGCTCCTTAAAACGCTCTGCCAGCTCCGGATGTTCTTTTGCGATACGGTCATGCACTTCTTTCCGGTGCGCCTCCAGTTTGCCCGCTAATGTCATTTCATCCTTGCCGGAAATATTGACGATTTCCTTTAAGTGCTCCTCTAAATGTTCCAGCCATTCATCCTCATCAAGTGCCTCCATGTGTGCCCAGCGGCCATGAAACAGATTTTCGACATCCCCAGTCTTTTTTAACTGCTCAATCTGCAGCACAATCTGTCTTTCGATTTCTTCTTCCGTTTCCGAACCAAACGCCCAGACAAATTCCTGCACACGGTTATCCGCACGTTTTCTCGATGCGCTGCGCTCCTCATTATCCACGCCGCCCTCAAGAGGATACGGTCTGTTGATTCCCATATCTTTTAACGCGATATGTATGGTTCTCCGCACACAGCCTTCCTCGATGAGATAGCCAAGGCCTAATTTTCGAAGCTGCTCATTCACGTCTGCGATGTGCTCTGTCATATAGAAACGGATTCCTTTTTTCTTCAAAGATTTGTACAGGATCTCCAGACGGTCTGCCGCTGTGATATCCAGACTTCCGATTCCTCCGGCATCCAGAACGACTGCTTTCGTGTCATCTTTGATATGCTCCTCGATATCCTTTTGCAGCACCCCGATATTGGCAAAAAACAAATTGCTGCTGAAACGGTAAATCAAAACTCCCTCCACCGCATGGATCTGGCTGCCTTCCCGCAGATCTCTAAAATGCTGATGCCCCGGCTGGATTCCCAGAAAACATCTTGCCGGTTTTGAAGTACGGATGATCATTTCCGTAAAAGAAAGGATAATTCCGATCAGAACGCCGTTAATCGTGCCAAGCATCAATACACCAAAAAATGCACCTATAAAAATGAAACACTCCGTCCGGCTGACTTTCCACAATCTGACCGCAAGTTCAAACTCCGTTGCCCCAAGCAGTGCCGAGATCACGATCGCCGTCAGCACCGGGATCGGCAGATACCCGATAAAACCGGTTCCACAGAGGAGAAGAATGATCATTGATAGCCCAGCCACAATACCGGTAAGCTGTGTCTTTGCCTGATACTGTTCGCCCATTGCACTGCGCGATACTGAACCGTTGATCAGACAGCAGCCGGTAAATGCCGCCACAAAGTTGCCCATGGAAAATGCAAAAATTTCCTGATTATCATCGATCTTGTAACCATTTTTCTGTGCAAAACTATTCTCAGCCAGCAAAGTTTCCGCCATAATGACAACAGCGACTGACAGACTGGTGATGATCGCATCCTTTGGTGCGATTGCAGAAAAATCCGGTATGCTCCATTCTGGCATGCCAGGTTCTACTGCTGCAAGTGTCTGCACCCCCCACTCCCTGACCGGCAGAAAGCGTGTCATAAGTGCGCCTGCTGCCATCAGTGCAACTGCCATCGGAAACTTTGGCATCACTTTTTTTGATACCAGAAGAATAAAAAGCGCGGTAAGCCCGATCACAAGGGAGGGCAGATTGATCGTTTTTAAAGTTTCTGCAATGTGCTCTGCCAGTTCAAAAAGTTCCCCGACTCCTGCCGTTCCGCCCATCAGTTTTGGCACCTGCATCAGTATGATCGTCGTGCAGATTCCGGTGATAAATCCCCCCATAACCGGTGCGGAGATAAAATTGACCAGTTTTCCTGCCTTCATAAAATAAAACGCCAGCAGCCACAATGCTACAAAAAAAGTCAGCACCGGAACTGCCGCCATGGCTTCTTTTGTGCCACTTTCGATTCCAAGTCCGACGATGGCAGATCCGACCAGCGCAGCCGGAGCTGCATCCACACCAAAAATAAACTGTGGTGACGTGGAAAATAATCCGAATAGAATGATCGGGAACACCGAACCATACAGTCCGTAAACTGCCGGAAGCCCTGCGATCTGCGCATATCCCATGGAAATCGGAATGGAAACTGCCATGATAATGATTCCCGCAAGGATATCCTTCGGAAAATTTTTCTTATCATAATGTTTTAATGTCTGGAATGGTTGCAATTTCATAGTTCAATCACACTTCTCTCTTTTTATTCAAACCTGACATGCTCTATATTTTTTCTTCCTTACTGTATCACAAATTTTTTAAAATCAAAAGATATTCCCTTGTAAAATCTTCCTATGAATGATACGATATTTTTATGCGCTTTTTCTTACTAATGTGATGAATCGCGAAGGAATTTTTAATGCAGCTGTTTTTATAAAACAATGCAGAAACGGAGGATTAGATTACTATGAGTGAATACAGAATGGGGACAAAATGTGTGCAGGCAGGTTACACACCTGGCAATGGAGAACCGAGACAGGTGCCGATCATCCAGTCTACCACTTTTAAATACAGTACCAGCGAGGATATGGGAAAACTTTTTGATTTAGAGGCAGATGGTTATTTTTACAGCCGCCTTCAGAATCCTACCAACGATATCGTCGCTGCAAAGATTGCAGCTATGGAAGGCGGTTCGGCTGCAATGCTGACTTCTTCCGGACAGGCAGCCAATTTTCTTGCCATGTTCAACATCTGCGAATGCGGCGATCACATCGTTGCTTCCTCCTCTATCTATGGCGGAACCTTCAACCTGCTTGCCGTTACCATGGCAAAGATGGGGATCACGACCACATTTGTTTCCCCGGATGCTTCCGAAGAAGAGTTAAATGCCGCATTTAAGCCAAATACAAAGCTGATGTTCGGCGAAACGATTGCCAACCCTGCACTCACTGTTTTAGATATCGAACTGTTTGCAAAAGTGGCTCATGCACACGGCGTTCCGCTTGTGATGGACAATACGTTCCCTACCCCGGTCAACTGCCGTCCGTTTGAATGGGGTGCTGACATCGTAACCCACTCCACGACCAAATATATGGATGGTCACGGAGCTGCCTTAGGCGGAGCGATCGTGGACAGCGGTAAATTTGACTGGATGGCTCACGCTGATAAATATCCGGGACTGTGTACTCCGGATGAAAGCTATCATGGAATCACCTACGCAGAAAAATTCGGTAAAGAAGGTGCCTTCATTACAAAATGTACTGCACAGCTGATGCGTGACTTTGGCTGCATGCAGTCCCCACAGAGTGCCTTTATTTTAAATCTCGGTCTGGAGTCCCTGCATGTCCGTATGCCAAAACATGTAGAAAACGGTCAGGCTGTTGCTGAATTTTTAGATCAGCACCCAAAGATTGCCTATGTCAACTATCCGGGACTTCCTTCCAATAAATATTATGAACGTGCAAAAAAATATCTGCCAAACGGCGGCTGTGGCGTTGTTTCCTTCGGTTTAAAAGGCGGACGTGCCGCTGCATCCACATTTATGCAGAATCTGAAACTTGGAGCAATCGAGACACATGTGGCTGACGCAAGAACCTGCTGTCTGAATCCGGCAACCTCCACACATCGCCAGATGACTGACGAGCAGTTGAAAGAAGCCGGCGTTCCGGCTGAACTTGTCCGTATCAGCCTTGGACTCGAGGATAAAGAGGATCTGATCGCAGATATTTCCCAGGCACTCGATGCAATTGCAGAATAAGTTAAAGTTTACTGCTTTTTATTGAAATACATAAGAATCGTATACTGACAAAAAGGATGCATCCTGTAAACTAGGAAGCATCCTTTTTGTTGTACATCTCTTCAAGTAATAGTTTCTTTAACTGTTCTTCACCAACCGGTTTGGAATAATAATATCCCTGAAACCAGGTTGCCCCGAAACTCCTCAGATAATCCTGCAGGGATTTATCTTCCACGCCCTCGATACAGCTTTTCATGTTTGTTGATCTCGCAAAATTGACTATATTCTTTACCAGCATCTGCTGTTTTTCATTATTCAGGATTCCTTTGATAAAACTCATATCGATCTTGATCTCATTCATCGGCACACCTAAGACGATACTTGAAGACGCATTTCCCGTTCCGTAATCATCCATCGCAAAATGGATCCCATACTGCTGGAGAAAACATACTTCTTCATTGATCACATCAATCGGAAGCTGCCTGCAGCGTTCTGTGATTTCTAAACAAAGATGGTTTGGCGGATAATCATTTTCTTTTAACAGCGAAAGTACAACATCCCGAAATGATTTTTGTTCTAACTGTTTTGCAGACACATTTACATTGATAAAAAAATCCGGATTAATTTTTATAAACTCTGCACTGTTTTTCAATGCCTCTGCCAGCACATAATTTCCAAGATCATACATGCACGGATTATCCTCAATCCAGTCGATAAACAGCCCCGGAGGAACTGCCCCGTAAGGTTCCTTTTTCCATCTTACCAGTGCCTCCGCCCCTGCGATTTTTCCACCTTCCGATGTCACGATTGGCTGATATTCCACATAAAAGCCGTCACAACCGTCCAGCACCGACTGATGGATGATTTTCATAAAATCCAGATTTACACCACCATTTGTCTTTACGATATCATTAAAGAACACAAGTTTATGATTTCTGGCGGAACGCGCTTTCTCTAATGTGTATTCTAATTTACTCTGCACTGTCATGGTCTCTCCGCTATAATTTTCTAACATCAGACCTGCAGCATAGAGTTTCAACTCAAAATGACGTCCGTTTAACGTGATATTTTTCTCAAGATTTTTCCTTACTTCCTCCAGGAAAATTCCTGCGTCCACCCGATCCGCATCCCTTAAAATAAATGCACAATTGGAGTTATTCATATGATAAACCGCTTTATTTTCATCCATCATATAGATAAAATGGTGTGCGATCTCCCGCTGCAGACGGTCTGTATAATTCGCCCCATATAAAATATTGATGTCCGCCATGTGATCGATCTCAACCTCCAAAACAGCCACCTTTCTGCCGGTTCTGATATATCCTTCCACATCTTTCTCAAACTTCTTCTGTCCATACAGATCTGTCAGCGCATCAATCTCAGGGATCACATTCTGATTGACCAGAATATGCAACAGATATTCGTTTCCATCTTCTTTTACCACACTCATGAAAAATCCAAACATATCATAATGATCTTTATTTTTCAAACGGATATAAAGCTCATCCGAAAGTTTCTGTCCCAGAAGGCGTTTCTCCATTGCCTGTAAATATTCCGGCCTGTCATCCGGATGCACATGATCCAGTAATATCTGATAAAAATCTTTTACATATCCCGCCTGCATCTCAAAAAAAGCCGCCGTCTTTTCCGGAATCATAGTAACATGACTGTTCCTATTCGTAATTAACAGATATGCATCTGACAAAAGATCATTCACCCGATTTATGATGTCTGAAAAGAAACGTTCTTTTCCATTCCAAAACTCCTGTTCTCCCATAGTACTCCCCATTTCTGATCACATCTGCATCAGCTGATCTTTTGCTTCTTTCACATATAATAAGGCATTGTCACGGTTTGAGGCAATCTCCTCTTCCGTAAGTTTTCTTTTTATCTTCGCCGGATTTCCAAATGCAAGGCTGCCATCCGGGATCTCCATATTCTGTGTCACAAGCGCCCCGGCCCCAATGATACAGTTATTGCCGATCACCGCTCCATTTAAAATAATTGCTCCCATTCCAATCAATGTATTATTTCCAACCGTACATCCGTGCACGATTGCACTGTGCCCGATCGTCACATCATCCCCAATGGTAAGCGCATGCCCGGCTCCAACATGAAGAACTGCATTATCCTGTATATTAGTTCGACTTCCGATCGTGATCTTTTCCGTATCGCCCCGGACCGTCGCATGATACCATATTCCTGAATCTTCGCCGATCGTGACATCACCTTTTACGATCGCACCTTCTGCTAAATAATATGCCATGATATACCAACACTTTCTGCCTGATTTTACATCAGGCCTGCATTCTTTTATCAGTCTTTCCCGTTTATCTGGCCAATATATGCGGAAACAACTGCTGCCACGCCGTCAATGCCAAGTTTGCACTCATCTAAACACAGATCATAATTGTCCGCCAATCCCCAGGTTTCCCCGGAATAATAATTATGATACTGCTTTCTCCGGCGGTCTGTGTCATCCACGATCATTTTGGCTTTTAATTCGGATACCTGATGTTTCTTTGCAATTTTGGAGATTCTTGTTTTCTTGTCCCCACACAGGAAGATGCGTACAGCATCCGGATGTTCTTTATATGCATAATCCGATGCACGGCCGATTACGATACACGGCTGATCCTCAAACAGTGCTGACAATGCTTTTTTCGGTGTCTCACGCACCTTTAAATTCATATCGTCCGCAACCATACTCATCATATCATCCACCTGGCGTTCCCCAAAATAAAATGGATATTTGTCATACACTTTTTTCTCTTTTGCAAGCTCTATCAGTTCTTTTTTGGAATAACACGGGATGCCATAAATCTCTGACAATTTTCTTCCTACTTCGTCCCCTTCACATCCACATTGTCTGGCAATTGTTATAATCATAATAATCCTCCATTCCTGCACGTCCCTTTATAAAAACAACATTCTTATTTTTATAAAAAGTGCTCTGACCATTCCTTTTCTTTAAAGCCGGTAATTACCGTACTTCCATCTACGATCAATGGACGTTTTACCAGCATTCCGTTTGTCGCAAGCAGCTTTAACTGCTCGTCCCCGCTCATTTCAGGAAGCCTGTCCTTAAGCTTCATTTCTTTATATAAAAGTCCGCTGGTGTTAAAAAATTTCTTTAATGGCAGACCGCTCTTTTCATGCCATTCTTTCAATTCCTCGTAGGACGGATTCTGCTCTACGATGTGACGATCCGTATATGTAATCTCATGTTCATCCAGCCATTTTTTCGCTTTCTGACAGGTGGAACATTTGGGATATTCTATAAAAAGCATTGGATGTCCTCCTTTTGGTATGGTACGTTGTTGTTAATTGATATTGTACCACAAATTGGATGGGAGTGGGTACACAAATCCTTTTTCAGATGGTGGCATTTTTTATCGTAACAGGGAACCGTGACAGCTTGCTTTCTCTCGCCTCTATTGTGGTAAAATCAAAGTCGGATTTTTCAACAATGTGGCAATAACCGGGGTATATTTAGATACTCCATAGTCTTCAACAATACTGGTTATTCTAGCCCCTGCATCCTTTGATGAAGCCCCGCATAAGAAAATCCTTTCATTAGCAGTTCCATAATCTAATACGATAAAACGATCATGGAATATACCACCTGTCTTTTTCATTGATATTTTTACAGATGGATATTCCTTGCAAAAATCCGTAAATTCTATATTATGAAGTTTATTATTCCCAACATTATCGCTGAATAAAGTAATATTTACTCCTGTAGGAGAATTTTTAAGATGTACCAGCGTTCTTAATCCAATATAATTGTCAACGACATATATTGACGACTTTGCCTGCTTATAAATGGACTCATATGCCTCATCTGCACTACTAAATTTTGCATTAAACATAAGCCACTTTTCATCATCATCTGAAACAAAGCTGTTCATCATATCAGCCAACTCAGATTTTGTCACAACATCCTTCAAGCCTTCTGCAACATCGGAAATCTGTTTTTCAAGAGAGATCATATCTGAGTTGATTTTGTTAATTTCTATTCTGTTGTTGGCAGTCTCCATGCTTAACTGAAGTATTTCCCGCTGACCTATTAAATCACGATTTTCTAATATGTAATCTTTCATTTTCTTAAAGGTTCTTATTAATGCCTTGCTCTGCTTAACTGCCAACGGTCCTTTCAAGACAGTCATCAACATATATAATCCTTGCTCTGTAAATACATGAGGATTATATCTACTCTTACTGTTAAGATTTGCGGTCAAAAAATTTGACCGCAAATCTTCTACCTCATCATCCGTTAATTCGAACATAAAATCTTCATCAAATTTCTCAATATTATTTTTTACCTGTTGGTTGAATGCTTTTGTGGTATAACCATATATTTCAGAAAGATCTGAGTCTAAGATTACTCTTTGTCCTCTGATTTCATAAATTCTTTCTTTCATATACTCTTTCATAACACATAGAGGATGCAACAGCAGAACCTATTCCCGTCAGATAAAAAGCTATTTTCTCTCCCTTGTAATCCAGACAATAGATTGAAATGTTTCCATTACAAGCGCCAATTTCACCTATAATTTCACATTTATAATGTGATACTAAATATGTATGTATCTCCTTAGAAAAGATAATCATACATTTGTCTGTAATATGCTTTCCGGCTCCATAAATAACATTTAAATCAATTAATGCCTCTGTCTCTTTGTCAAAAAATCACTCTGTAGCATAATATCGCTCACTCTTTCTCTTCAATTATTGTAACTACTTTATTCGGATAAAAAAGACCACCTACCTGCAAAGATAAGTGGTCAGCATATACTATATTCTAATTATTGAACCATTTTCTCATCTTAGCAATTCAAATATTTACATACGCAATTAAGACCATACACGTTCATAATGTGCATAGCATAAATTTCAGTATATGAATATCCGACTGCAAATCTATTCATGAGAAAACTCCTTTCAAAAATTATTATGTTAAGATTACTCTTGTTTGTAACGCTTGTCAATCATTTTTATCTGTGGATGTACATTCTTGTCATTTTGGGTTCATCATCACCTTGAACCATACATAAAAATTCCCATCCATATCGTTCATAGAAGCCAAAATGATCCGTCACCAAATATAAAGGCGTTACTCCTTTATTTCTCATATCATCAACAACTTTGTTTAGCAAATTCCCAGCTAGTCCCTTTTTTCGATGTTCTTCTTCAGCATATACGGCGCATACATTTGGAGTCAAATCCTTTCTATCATGAAAGTCATTTTCTATTACCCCAAGTCCTGCGACAATGGATTCATCATATAAGCATATATACCAACCATACTCGGTTTTTCCTGATAAATACGCTTTCATACACTCCAGGTATGCCTCTGCCGGCACACCCCATTTACTATGAAACCACTCAGCTGCAATAGCTACTTGGATTGTCAACACTTTTTCAGACAAATTTTTTTAGGTTATTTTTCCGATATTGTACAGGCGTTTGATACCCTAAGGAAGAATGTATGCGGTGATGATTATACCAGTTTACATAATCCCATAGTTTTATCTTCAGTTCTTCCTGCGTATGGAATGTTTCATTCCATACAAATTCTGTTTTTATAATCTTGAACGTAGCTTCTGCCACTGCATTGTCATAAGGACATCCCTTATGGCTCAGGGAGCGTTCCATATGGAACGTTTCTAACAGTTCTTCAATTGTCTCGTTTTTAAATTCATTTCCACGGTCTGTGTGGAAAATATGGATTTCCGACAGATTTCCGTCTACTTTCATAAATGCCTGTTTTACAAGTTCTGCTGTTTTATGTTCTCCTGCACTGTATCCAATAATCTCCCTGTTAAAAAGATCAATCAGTACACAAATATAATTCCAGCGGTTTCCTACCCTTACGTAGGTCAAATCACTTACCACTACATTGCGGTATGGCTGGTTTTGAAATTGTCGGTTCAACACATTCTCTACTTTTGATTCATTACATCTGTCTTTTTGCGGTTTAAACTGTGCTGTAGTATAGCTTGATACCAGACCTTCCTGTTTCATAATCCGTCCAATCCTGCGTCTTGATACCTGTTTCCCGCAATCAGCCAGTTCTTTCTTGATCTTTCGTGTACCATAATGGTTCCGGCTTTTTCTAAAAATTTCCTGAATGTCTGCAGTGAGTTCTGATTCATCTTTTTTTGCTGCTGCTTCATAATAATAGGTGCTTCTGTTTACCTGTAGGACGCGACACATTGCTGATACAGAGTATTTGTGGGCATTTGCTTTAATCACATTTACTTTCGTCCTAAGATCAGCGCCGCTTGTTTTAAAATATCATTTTCCATTCTTAACTGCTGGTTTTCTTTCCGAAGCCGGATCAGTTCTTCCTGCTCCGGAGTCCGGTTATCTTTTTCATGGAAAGAACCGGAATTGGATGCCTGCTTTACCCACTTGTCAAACAGGGAAGTAGCAATGTCATATTCACGGCAGATATCACATCTGCGTTTGCCGGAACGATATAGTTCCACCAGTTGCTGTTTAAATTCATCTGTATATTTGCGAGGTTTTCGTCGTTGTTTTTGTTCGGTCATAAAGAGTGCTCCTTCGTGTATTTATTATAGATTATATGACCTTAAAAAATCTGTCCAGTTAATTGTAACCTATCCACTTCCTCCATCCGCTTCTTCAGATATCTTTTGTTGTCCTCAAAATTCTCTCTGGAATTTAAGCACATCATTTCGATTTCCGTGATGCCCTTAAGCACCGTCATCAGTCCATAGATTCTGGCTGACAGACTCTCCTCTGACAACACGGAAATGTTGCTGGGCTGAATTAAAAAGTAAACCAGCTCCTCATTCCTGTATGTTCGGATACTGTAATCCGTCACTTCTCTGGTTCCCATCAGTTCTCTGGTGGATTCCATGTTCTTTTTACTCATCCGGTGTGTACCTCCATTCATATTGCTGCTGATCCATGAAAAAATAAGCACAGGCATACCGGATAAAATCCATAATGGTCGTATCCTCCACCTGTATGGTCAGAAAGGCATAGGCTCCTGCGATGACTAACGGGATGCCTTTCCAGCACCCGAAGTCCCGGACTCACACAAAATAATTTTGACATTTCCACCTCCAAAAAAATAAGGCGGCACCTATTCTATTTCTAAAATAAGTACCGCCTTGCGTTCATCCCTGCCCATATTCATTTTTAACTTTGCTTACCACTCCCTCCTTTTTGTTTTTCTCCAAATCACTCAAAAACCTCTTTTTTACCCCTATGCATCTTTAAAAACGGGCAAAAAAATCGGGCAAAAACTAGCCAATTTTCGGTCTAATTTTTGCCCGTGGAGTACAACATCTTGTGGTCAAACCCTACTTTTTCTTCTCTTTTCCACAATACTGCATCATTATCACGCACTCGACAGTACTTTCGTTGTCCCAACAAAGTTCCTGTGTTTCCCTGTCTCCAAAATACACCGGAAAACGGAACTTTATGTGCTTCAGGAATCTGCCATCCGGCTGCTCCTGCTCATAAATATCCACCTGTTCCACAAAACTGTTAAGAAATTCTTTCTTCTCCAGGTCGGTGAACTTATCATATAGTTTATCAAAATATAAAAGGAATTGATAGACGTTTTCTTCTGATATTTTCTGTTGCCGGATATTCAGCAGGCGGTTCTTGACTTCTTCTATACTGTTCTCCACGCCTTCAATCTCATCATACAAACGGTATAACCTTGTCTCCATATCCTGATATTTCTTCTCATAAAATTTATCCATGATATCCAGATTGTCCATCTGCTGTCCAAGTCTTGCTTTTGCTCCGGTCAGCTGCCTGTGCTGCTTTTCCAATCCTTCAATCTCTTTTTCTATTTCTTCTGTATCAATTCTTGAACCGATTTTATTCAGAATTGCTTCTTCAAATTTAGGATTCTTCACCAGCTTCCGAATAACTTCTTCCACTGCATTGTTAATCTTCTCCTCACTCCATTGTTTACGATATCCACATTTATGACCATCTACCAGGCGACGATGTTTGCAGGCATAATAGAAATAATCCTTATATAAAGTTCCGTCTTTCTTTTTCTTTCGGTTCACGTTTCCATACATACCACTTCCACATAACGGGCATCTCAATATTCCAGATAAAATATGCTCATGATCGAGACTATGTGTCTTTTCATATTTCACACCTGTTTTTTCCCGTTTTTGATGTGCCAGCTCCCAGTCTGTTTCTGAAACAATCCCTTCATGGATACCATCGTGCAGCATATAATTTTCCTGCTTTACAATGCGGTATTCATTTCTTGTACCAGAAACTTTCTCGTTTTTCCTTCGTCCATAAGCCAGCTTTCCACAGTATACCGGATTATCCAGAACGCCTTTTATAAATGATGCGGCAAATGCGTCCAGTGTATTATTCTGTCGTTTTTTCTTTTTATATCCATGCTGGTTCAGCCATGCGGCAATCGCAGAGATTCCCATATTGGTATGAATAAATTTGTCATAGATCAGACGAATAATCTCTGCTTCGTCCTCTGCAATCTGCAATTCTCCATTTACTAATTCATAACCATACGGAGCAAATCCACCATTCCATTTTCCTTCCCTGGCTTTCTGCTTACGTCCTTCCATTGTCTGAACAAGGATATTCTCTCGTTCGATCTCTGCCACCGCAGACAGAACAGAAATCATCAGCTTTCCACTATCTTTTGAGCTGTCAATTCCATCTTCTACACAGATCAGATTCACTCCAAAATCCTGCATCCTCTGCAGAGAGTTTAATACATCTGCTGCATTACGACCGAATCTGGAAAGCTTGAACACCAGTACAAACTGTACCTCATCTGTTCCATTCTCAATATTATCCAACATTCTCTGAAATTCCGGTCTGCCCTCTACGCTCTTTCCAGACTTACCTTCATCTGAATACTCATTTACGATTTCCATATTCTGAAATTCCGCATATCTCTTGAGTTTTTCTTTCTGAGCATCCAGACTGTAGCCATCTACCTGCATGGTTGTGGATACTCTGGTATATATATCGCATTTAATCTTTTTATTCTTCATAATCTTCCTCGCAGTATAACTCTGTTTTATTGTCCCAACCTTATTTTAGTACTTGTTCCAACTATTTTCAATACTTATTTTCCGTATTGACGCATTTCTTCGCCAATCGTATAATTAAGTTAGATACAGAGCATTTCTGTTATCAAAATATTGCCCGCCCACCATTGGCGACTTATAAATGATTGGCTCGAAAATATTGTTCGCTTACCGGAAGCGTCTAATAAATGTCCGGCTTGAAAATTATTTAGAAATAATTTCTGTTTTTGATATTGTGTTTTTATCACACATTGCATATACTATAAATACACAAAAAAGCCAAAAAAGAGGAGGTGTTAGTATGGCTACTTCAAGTATTACTCATAATTTTGTCGTATCCAATCCAAATAGCGTAAAGCGTTTTGTCGCAGCAATTGACGAAGCCGACCGTGACCGCACACCAAAGCAGACACTTCCCGGACGTCAGTTAACGAACCCACAGGAAATCTTAGCTTTAATGTCAAAAAGGAAGAAAAAACATGTCTGATAAATATTTTACCGTTAATATTCGGGCATATTTGGATAAAGACGAACCGACATATATCGGAGAGGAAAGTCTTTACGACTTACTCTCCGATTTTTCTTGTCCCAAAAATCCCGATGTGGAATACTTTTTATTACATAATGCGATTGAGTTTACCAAAAAAGATCAATCTATCACTTATCTGGTATTTGATGCTGAAGATGCTTCACTGGTTGGTTATTTTTCACTTACAGTAAAACCCATCTCTGTCCGTGCTTCAAATATCAGCAAGACAATGGCAAAAAAGCTGTCCCGTGTCAGTATTTTGGATGAAGAAACACAATCCTATACTACCGCAGCTTACCTGATCGCCCAGTTGGGAAAGAACTATTCTCTTCCAAAGGAAAAACGAATTCCTGGAAATATTCTACTGGGATTTGCACTGGAAACCATATCCAGTCTCAAATATTCCGTAGGTGGCGTTATGGAGTTTCTTGAATGCGAAGATAATGAATTTCTTCTGAGCTTTTATACGCAGAATCATTTCAAGCCATTTGATACTCGTATTACCGCTTCTCAGAATAATGAGCCACACACTCTGCATCAGCTTTTAAAATTTATTTGATTTAAAAATACATGAAAAAAGCGACAGTCTGATTTACATTTTGTATTTCAGGAAACTGCCGCTTCTTTTTCTTCCTTATTCTGTTTTTCTTCCTCCAACTCCCGGAGGACTTCTTCGCCGTACTTATCAATCATCCGTACCAGAAAATCAATGCACCGCTCAAATTCAATATTCTGTTGCATAAGCTCCTCCCGTTATTGTTTGTTCTGAGCTTATTTTACAGAACCTGCCTGAAAACCACATTGAATAGAAATTGATTGTAAATTGACACAATCACTTTAAAAATATCCGCATTTTCTTGAATCGAATGTATGTTCGTGTATATGATAGATATACTCAATCTTAACTACGAAAGGGGAATTTCTATTGAATCGATGCGATTTTTCTTCTATTAGCACTTGCTTAAAAAATCATATCAGCGAAAGTAATCAAATGAGTCAGCCTGATTTTTTATACGTGGATGATCCGGTAAATCAGGATTTTTCAATGGACAACGGTCTGGTTTGCCGCTGGATGACTGGTCAGGCTAAAATCAGTCCTAAAATATCCGCTTACTATTCCAAGCCATCCAATCAGGAAAAATTAGCCCATACCATCCACCAGAATCTTCTTCCACTGATGTCTGACTGTAATATGGCTATACAAGATATTTACACTTTATTCATTCAGGATGACAGCATCTCAGATGCAAAAAAGAAAAATCTGACTCCCTTATATAAACCAGCCAGTTCAAGACTGCTGTTTCTTGCAAAACTGATTTCTTTTGGCATGGAACGCCAATTCATCAAACGTAATACCAAAAATCAGAAGCTGCTCGCCGGAGGCGCTTTATCCACCATTGTGCTGGATTATATTATGGACAGTGAGGTTCCGAAACCATGCCGTCATTTTATCGGAAGAGATAAAGAACTGGAAGAATTATATACCGTGCTTGAGGAAAACCGTCATGTTTTTCTTTGCGGAATCGCCGGAATCGGAAAAAGTGAACTTGTCAAAGCCTACGCAAAGCGGTACATAAAGCAATACACCAATATACTTTATATAGAATATACCGGCAATCTTCATCAGGATATTACTGACATGGATTTTATTGACGATCCGCCGGAAAGCACTGACCAGGAACGGTTTCAAAGACATAACCGTTTTCTGCGTTCCCTGAAATCTGATACTCTGCTTATCATAGATAATTTTAATGTCACTGCGACACAGGACAGCTTTCTGTCAGTAGTATTAAAATATCGCTGCCAGATTTTGTTTACAACCCGAAGCAAACTGGATGAATACTGTACTCTGCCATTAAAAGAAATAGAGGATATGAACGCTCTCTTCCAGCTGGCATCAGTATTTTATTCAGAGGCAGACACGTACCGGGCAACAGTTGAAAAGATCATCGAAACTGTTCACTCTCATACTCTTGCCGTGGAACTGGCAGCAAAACTTCTGGAAAATGGAATCTCAACTCCAGACCAGTTATTAACAAGACTTCAGGTGGAAAAAGCATCTTTCCATAACGAAGATAAAATTAAAATAATCAAAGATGGACAAAGCAGCAAAGCCACCTATTACAATCATATCCATACGCTGTTTTCGTTATACACTTTATCTCTTAAACAGCAGGATATCATGTGTAATATGTGCTTTCTTCCTTCCACCGGTATTTCTGCCCGTATATTTGCCAAATGGCTGGAACTGCCCACACTAAATGAGATCAACGATTTAATTGAGACTGGTTTTGTCCAAACAACAAAACGTCGCACTATCTCTCTGCATCCGATGATTCAGGAAATCACCCTTTCAGAGACAAAACCATCTGTAACTCGCTGCCACATATTACTGGATTCTTTACAGAAAATATGTTTAATGCATGGAATTGAAGTCGATTATTACAAGAAGCTGTTTCAGACAGCAGGAAACATCATAGAATTGATTAAAAAAGATGATATACCAAAATATCTACTTTTTCTGGAAAATGTTTTTCCATATATGGATAATTATAATTACCAGAAAGGTATGAAAGAAATCATTCAGGAATTAAAAAATTTTTTGAAGCCTAAAGACATTGGCACCGATTCTGACCGGGCATTGTTACTGGATTTTCAGGCTACTCTTGAAATCAAGCCAGAAAAAGCAATAAAACTGGAAAAGGATGCACTTGCCCAGATAGAAAATATCACTGCTGACAATGCTCGCCTTGTTTCCAACCTTCATGCCAATCTCGGTGGACTTTACCGCATGAACGGTCATCCCGATCTTGCAAGAGAACACATGGAAAAAAGTATCTCACTGCTTGACCAATTTAACCTGCTTCATATAAATGACAGCATACCTCAGATTGCCAATTATGCAATGTTCCTGACAGAACAGCAGGAACCCGAAAGAGGCATCTCTGAATTGCAAAAATTATCCGGCATCATCAAGGAATACCATTCCGATGACTGTCTGGATTATGCCAAAGTACAGGAAACCCTTGGAACCATTTATCTGATGACTGCCAATCTTCCGCAAGCCAAAACACATTTTAAAAGAGCTTTCAAAATATATGAAAAGATCTGGGCTGATGAACCAGAAATGATTGAAGCAAAATATCAGGAAATTCAGGAGTTATATCCACAGATTGGATTTTGCATTGGAAAAAATCTATTCGGTCTTTTAACAAAATAAGTATAATTTACGGCGGGCAACTTGCCCGCCGTTATATTCAACTATTCGTCAAATAAATATATGCATCTTCCAAAGTGATATCATTATCCAGGACACAATTCTCATTTGGCTTTCCTTTGCTTAATACTTTCATATGAATTCCATTTTCTACATACTGCTTAGATGATATAGAATAATTGGCTTCTAACAAACGGGCTTCTTCTGCATTTTGTACCGTACAATTCCAAACACAGCCCTTTGCATTTTCCAGCAACCCACTCACGCTTCCAGAATATAAAAAACTTCCCTTTTTCATAATGGCAAGCTGTGTACAGGTTGCTGCTAAATCTTCTACTACATGAGTGGAAAACAGCACAGTTCTATCCTTTGAAAAATCAACCAAAAGATTGCGGATCCTGATTCTTTCTTCCGGATCTAACCCGGTGGTAGGTTCATCAATAATCAAAAAATCCGGATTATTAAGAAGTGCCTGTATGAGTCCGACACGTCTCTTCATACCACCAGATAATTGCCGCATTTTTTTATTCTGATGCTCTGTAAGAGAAGTCTTTTCCAGATAATAGGGAATTCTTTGTTCGAGGTCATTTCTGGCTACTCCTGACAGTCCCCCCATATATACAAGACATTCTTTCACCGTAAGATTCGGATATAAGTCGATTTCCTGTGGAAGATAACCAATCTTTTTCTGTATTTTCTCATAATTTCCCTCGTTATACAGAATTCCATCAAGGGAAACCATTCCTTCCGTTTGTTTTAAAACAGTTGTAAGAACCCTCATCAAAGTGGTTTTTCCGGCACCATTCTCACCCAAAAGTCCGTAAATTCCCTTAGGTATTTCAAGAGATGCCTTATTTACTGCAACTACACCATTTTTAAATCTAACTGTTAAATCATTTATTCTAATACTCATAATCTATCCTCTTTTCTTTAAAGTCATTGGTAATACTGCAAATAAAAACAGCCCCGCTATAAAAGACACAAGCGTTCCATAAATCCAACTCTCGGACATTAATTGAGTAGGTTCACAAAAGCTGAAAGAAAACAATCCCAGATTTCCGAAAAATGAACTTCCCGCTTTTGATATAAGTCCAATGACAATTCCAAATAAACATCCAATACCTGCCCACATATTTCGAAGCAATGTACACAAAATCACAGAGCATATACTCCAATGCCAGATAGTTCCAAACATTGCAATGAAATATAAAAGAAATATCTGAATACCCGAAATGCCTTCGTTTACACTGCCCGGTTTTTGCCAGAAAAACAAAACATATCCAACACAGGAAAGTATTAATAAATATAATATTTGAACGCCCACTCTCTGCGATATTACTTTTAACTGCTTTTTTTGATCATACAAATGAAATACATCGGCACGCTTACTTTTTACTTCCATCAAATATGTGTCACTACAAAAAATAATTGTTAAAAATGCTATTGGCGACTGAATCGCTGAACCGATTTCTTCATAGTATATAATCGGATGAATAGCACACAATATCAGTATAAATGCACATGAATAAAAAATCTTATATAACGACAGGCAGTTTTTTAGTTCCGTTTTCAATGAACCCTCCTCCTTTTCCAGATTGTAACAGAAATACATACTAATATAACTGATGAAATTACAAGAATAATCTGATTTATGTTTGACATTTTGGCTACATGTGTTTCAAAAAATCTGCCAGGGAATCGCACCATAATAGAGAACGGTCTCATATAATAAATATCATTCTTCATGGTCAGCATATTTGAATATATAATGTGTAAAAACAAGATTGGTGCTGCCGGAAGCGGATTTTTAAATATTACTGCTGTAATTGTATAGACACAACATATCATCAAAAGATTCGGAATAATATAGATCAGAGAATTCACGCAAAAATCAATTGGTGTTACTGGAAAGCCCGATTCTAAAGACGTTTTCAAACACAGCATAAAGAATATAACATTCAAAATCACTAATACTCCCAGCATACTAATGAATCCGCTTATTACTTTCCCACATATATATTGGACTGCCGTAACAGGCTTTGTATGTAATAATTCATAGGTACTTTTTCGTGTATCCTGAATAAATAAAAATGATAGCAAGACTGTTGCAAAAAAGGCCATATGCAATCCTGCAAAATCCGTAAATTTTTTGGCAAAGTACCAGGAAAAAGAATGTTCGGATAATTTCCGCTCGATATAATGATTGATTTCTTCTGCTGTCCCCTTATGAATTTCAAGGTCCTCATAAGCATATATTGCATTATAATAGCCATATTGGGATTCCAAAAACTCAGAAGCAGTCTTTACATCCATATTCTGAATTTCTTTCATTACATGATCTGCTTCCTGCCTGCTAAATCCAAAACCATTTTTGGAGGTGTCCATTAACGTCTCTTTGATCGTATCTTCCCACTCCCTTCTTCTTTCTTTATCATCAGATGTGGGAATGTACCCATCCATGACATCAGCATCTTCCAATGCTACGTCATTTTGTGTGATCTGTTCATTCTGTTTGATATAATGAATTTGCAAATACGATGACAGACATTGATACATACTGGCAACTATAATAATCAAGCCAATCCACAAAACAGGGTTCTTTAAATAATCAAGTATACTTCTTTTTATGATTGTTTTCATTGTATCTCTTGTATGATAATTAGGAAGTTAATTATCACATATTTCCTTTCTTTTAATATCGTGGTTCAATACAATTCAGATACTATGGACTTTTGATTTGTTTTCTGTAGCTTGACTACTCAACTGGAGTGTATTGCCACTACCTTTATCTGAATTGTTTATTAGCTGGATGTTGCCGGAGTGTTTTTCACTCAGAGTACTTATTTCTATCAAGTCTACGATGATAATCGTTGGTGGACATCATGGTATCAGACTTTAGGAAAGGGAGGTACAACCTCATGAAAATTTACGTAGGCATTGATATTGCCAAACTTAATCATTTCGCCGCTGCGATTTCTTCCGACGGTGAAATAATCATTGAGCCGTTCAAATTCACAAATGACGCTGATGGCTTCCAACTGCTGGTCTCTAAACTCGAATCATTCGATAAGAACAGCCTCATCATCGGTCTTGAGTCAACGGCACACTACGGTGACAACCTTGTTCGATACCTTGTTACTGAGCTTTACCAAGTGTGTGTGTTGAACCCCATCAAAACCTGTCAAATGCGAAAAAATAACGTTCGCAAAACTAAGACAGATAAGGTCGACACTTACGTGATTGCTAAAACTCTTATGATGCAGGACAACCTCAGATTCGTCAGCTTCTTCGATCTCGATATGATGGATCTTAAGGCATTGGGACGTTTCCGTCAGAAAACCATAAAGCAACGTACCCGATTGAAAATTCAACTGACAACCTATGTTGATCAGGTCTTTCCGGAGATTCAATACTTTTTCAAATCCGGTCTGCATCAACACGCTGTCTATGCTTTATTAAAAGAAGCACCTTCTCCAAAAGAGATTGCTTCCATGCATATGACTCATCTGGCAAATCTGCTCAAAGTGAACTCACACGGACACTTTACCAAAGAACAGGCCAAAGAATTAAGAGTTCTCGCACAGAAGTCTGTCGGTGCTAACGACAGCGCTATATCTATTCAGATAACTCAAACCATTCAACAAATCGAGTTACTGGATAGCCAATTAGAAAAGATTGAAGCTGAGATGACGGATATCATGAAATTCAACGATTCTGTCATCATGACCATTCCTGGTATCGGTTATATCAATGGTGGAATGATTCTTGGTGAAATAGGTGATATTCACCGTTTCTCCAATCCTAACAAGCTGCTTGCTTTTGCCGGTTTGGATCCTTCTGTTTATCAGTCTGGTAACTTTCAGGCTAAGACAACAAGGATGTCCAAACGTGGCTCTCGTGTTTTACGATATGCCCTTGTAAATGCAGCTTGGAACGTTGTCAGAAACAACGCAACCTTCAAGGCTTATTATGATGCCAAGAGGGCTGAAGGCCGGTCTCACTACAATGCACTTGGGCACTGTGCCGGCAAGCTTGTCAGAGTCATCTGGAAGATGCTCACTGGCGAAGTAGAATTCAACCTCGAATAAGAGGTCTGTATACCAATATCGATAGATTTTGAAAAAGCACCCTAAGGGAGCTCTATTAAAGTTACCCTTTTTTACCACCGATATGAAAAAGAAATTTTTTGCTAATTTATGGTTGACTTTTCATAGCTGGTCTCCTTTCTTTATTTCTTTAACAACATCATACAAATCAATTCTCAATAAATTCACAACAAAAAAGACTAAAACCACTTTATTTGTGATTTCAGCCTTATAAAGTATTTTTATTCAGCTTTGAAAAGAGCTTCTACATGAGCACCGCCTTGTCTGGCATTATATATTTTCAAATTTCCTCCATGCTTTTCACAGAAAATACGAGAAATATACATACCAAGGCCAAAATGCTTTAAATCATCTTGTGGATTCTTATGATAAAATGGTTCTGTTACTTTTTCCTCAGTATCCACAAATCCTATTCCATCATCTTCAACAGAAATTATAAAAAAACCATCCTTTTTCTTTATCTGCAAAGCAATACTTTTTTGTGCATATCGAACCGCATTTTCCAGTAAGTTGTCTGTCACTTCCATGACAAGTTCCTCATCCACTTTCACAATGTTTTGTTCCTGCACTCTTTCTACCTTACATAATTTACTTTCCTTCTTGGACAGCATGGCAGCTTCTGCCTCAATCTTTTTTGCCAGTTCCGATAATTCTATCTCTGAGCATTGCAGTTTCCTCTGTTCTAAATGGGACATTTTTCTCATGTTTTCCGTGAAATGCTCTATACGGTCAATCTGATACATGCCTGTTTGTAAGATATCAATAACATCCTCTGTTTTTATACTCTCAGCAGAAACAAACTCTAAGAGCATTTCCTGATACCCACGCAATATGGAAAGTGGAGAACGTATATCATGTGCAATTGCATTCCGCAAAGCCTTCTCGTCATCAATCATTCGCCACATCTTTCTGTTGTTATCTGCTAAATCACTTCGCATCATTTCAAATTCTTTACACAAAGTTCCCATCTCATCTTTATTTTCATAGGACACATGAAAATCCAGTTCATTATCTGCAATCATTTGTGAGGCATCTTTTAGTTCCTGTAGAGGTGTCTTTAACTTATTTTTATAAAAAAAGAATACCGCAACAACACTCCCAACAATCGAAAAAATCAGTACCGAATATGTTTCCATAAAGTCACACATTTCCGAAAGATGATGGTCCAAACGATTCATCTGCGATTGATTAGGTCTTAATATCTCAATCTCGTATTTCTTTCCATATTGCTGAAACACGTCCGTATAATCTGCATAATCAATATATTTTTCCCATATTTTATTCTGCATATTTCTTGCAAAATGAACTGTAAATCCAGATAACAGAAATGCTGCCGTTAAGCTGATCACAAAATAAAGCAGAATCGTTTTTTTCAGTGACAAGTTTCTTATTTTTTCCATCGGTATCCAATCCCCCATACAGTTTCTATGTATTCTTTTTCTGAATAATCCGCTATTTTTTTCCTTATACGCCGTACTAATTCCGTTATCGTTCTACTGTCCCCTTCCGCATCATATCCACAGACTTGTGCATATATACGTTCTTTATCAAACACCTGCCCTGGATGCATGGATAAGAATTCAATAATCTGATATTCAATTTTTGTGAACTCCATCCTGTGTCCAGCTATAGCTACTATTTTTTCAGAATAATCAATCAGCATTTCATCCATGAAACGGTATTCCGTTTTTTGTTGATGCCTTTCTTCTCTCTTTATGTTTGTGACAATCCTTGCTTCCAACTCCCGAAGACTAAATGGTTTCGTAATATAATCATCCCCACCCGAAAGCAACCCATTAATTTTATCATCTTCATCAACTCTTGCTGTTAGAAACAAAATTGGACATAACACTTTACTGCGTATCAGACGACATACTTCAATCCCATCCATACGTGGCATGTTGATATCCAATAAAATAATATCCGGTTTCATTTTTATTTTATTTAATGCTTCCATTCCATCTGTAGCCGTAATGGTTTCATATTGTTTCATATTAAAATAACTACAAAGCATTTTCACCAATTCTTTATCATCATCAACAACTAAAATCTTGTATTTCATCCAAACCACCTCCAGTATCCATATTATACGATAAAAAACAATGAAATCACAACAAGAGTACATGAAGAACGTACGCACAATATATCTTTTTTCTCAATTTCCACTCAATGTCTTTTACCTCCGATTTTCGTATGCTTATCCCACAGCAGAGCAGTACCACACCGGTACGACCTGCTGAATCAATCAATACGAAAACGGAGGTATTTTTTATGCGAGAACTCAGAAACACAAAAATCATCGCTGTAGATCATGGCTATGGCAATATGAAAACAGCAAACACCGTCACACCAACCGGAATCAAAGCCTATGAAACCGAACCAATCTTCACCGGGAATATTCTGGAATATAACGGCATTTACTACCGGATTGGCGAAGGACACAAAGAATTTATCCCGGATAAAGCTATGGACGAAGAATATTATCTTCTGACGCTAATGGCTATTGCAAGGGAACTAAATGTCTTTTCCATCCGTGAAGCAGATGTTCATCTGGCTGCCGGACTTCCTCTGACATGGATCAGAACTCAAAGAGAAGCTTTTCGTTCCTATCTGCTCCAGAATCCAGAAGTCCGTTACCTTTTTAACGGCAAAGAGTATCATCTCCACTTTGTGGGATGCAGCCTTTACCCACAGGGGTATCCGGCTATTGTAAACCAACTTGGAGATTTCAAGGGAACCAATCTCCTTGCAGATATCGGAAACGGAACCATGAACATTCTGTATATCAACAATAAGAAAGCTCAGGAGAGCCGATGCTGGACAGAAAAACTTGGTGTAAACCAATGCATGATTGCCGCAAAGAACGCTGTTCTGGACAAATTCGGAGTGAAAATTGAAGAATCCACAGTAGAACAGATTCTGCGGTTTGGAACCGCTGACATTTCAGCACCATATCTGGATTGTATCAGTTCTATTGCCAGACAGTATGTGGCAGAACTTTTTTCCACGCTCCGCAAATATGAATACAATCCTGACCTGATGCGCCTGTATGTGATTGGCGGTGGTGGATGCCTGATTCGTAACTTCGGAACGTATGACAAATCACGAGTCACCATCATTGATGACATCTGCGCCACCGCCAAAGGTTACGAATCTCTGGCTTATATGAGCCTGAAAAGGAGGGGATAAACCATGCAGAACAATATCCGCAACACCAACCTGCGCTTTAATCTGGGCAAAGAACAGCAGCGGAGAGCCTGGGAATATTTACAGACAATGGACAGGCAGGATTTTAAATCTTACAGTCAGGTAATCTCTCTTGCACTGGTAGATTATTTTGACCGCTACTACCGCACACAGGCTGATCCTTATCTGGAAACAAGAGAACGGGAAGAACTTTTTGTGAAACAGATTGTAGATGCAGTGGAAAACAGTCTGAAACAGGCATTGCCACTTTTTCTTTCCGGACTGACTGCAGGCATGGTGCAAAGGGAGCCCCAAATCAGGGCGTCCTTTCCAACACCTGAAAATTCACAGCCAGATAGTGATGTAGACTGGGATTTTCTTGGGGAATAAACCCTTTTGATTGGAGGTGAACACATGACTGACTTTCTGACAGCAGACACCAACCTGCCATCTTATATGATGTTTCCCCGTTTCCTTCTGGACATGGAAATAAACGAAACTGCCAAAATGCTTTATATTATCCTGCTCGACCGGGCAAGGCTTTCCCAGAAAAATGAGGGGTGGTCAGATACAGACGGTCATGTGTTCATTTACTTTACGATTGAAGCACTGGCAGAAGTTCTCCACAAAAGCCAGATGACGGTTAAAACTGCTCTGGCAGTACTGGAAAAACAGGAGCTTATCTTCCGAAAACGGCAGGGTCCCGGACAGCCCAATCGGATTTATGTAAAACTCCCAAAAGAAACCATCCACTATACAGACAGATTTCTTTCCCTAAGACAGACAAAAAACTGTCCTATTGACAGACAGGATTCTTTTCCTGATACAGACAGAAAACTGTCTGGTAATAAGAAAGAGATAAAAAAGAACAATTTAGCAATAAGAGGGAGTAAGGAGCCACTCTCACCCTATGGAAAATTTCAAAATGTTTTTCTGTCAGAAAAAGAGCTTGAAGATATCCGGCAGACAATCCCTGACTGGAAGGATTATGTTGAACGCTTATCCGGTTATATGGCTTCTACCGGAAAGCAATATCAGAACCACGCAGCTACCATCATCAGTTGGGCAAGACAGGATCATCCTGCTTCCCGACAACGAAATTACGAAAGTGAGGAATACGAAACATTATGACAAAATTTATAGAAAAACCAACAGCTATAACCCCAAACAGAGAGCTTCAGTCTGATGAATATTTTAACGAAACAGACCACCTGATCTACTGTTCCAAATGCAATACGCCAAGGCAATGCAGACATGAATTACAGGGAAAGGTTCTTATTCCTTCCATCCGCTGTAAATGCCAGCAGGAAATCTTTGAGCAGGAAGAGGCCCAGAGAAAACTTCATGAAAAACAAATGGAAATAGAGCATCTTAAAACCAGCGGCTTACAGGACAAAGCACTCTATGACTACACTTTTGCCAGAGATAACGGCATCAATCCGGAAATAAAACTGGCACACAATTATGTAAGTAACTGGGAAGAGATGAAAGCAAACGCTTCCGGACTTCTCATCTGGGGTGATGTCGGTACTGGAAAATCTTTTTTTGCAGGCTGCATTGCCAATGCCCTTCTGGAAAAAGGCGTTCCTGTACTGATGACCAACTTTTCCCGGATTCTGAATACCCTTACCGGAATGCATTTTGAAGACAGAAACCAGTTCATCAACAGCTTAAACCGCTACAGTCTTCTGATTATTGATGATCTCGGAATTGAGCGGAACTCTGACTTTGCACTGGAACAGGTATTCAATGTGATCGACAGTCGTTACCGCAGTAAAAAACCCCTGATCATAACGACCAATCTCACTTTATCAGAACTGAATAACGCCGCTGATATCGCACACAAACGAATTTATGACCGTATTCTGGAAAGATGTATTCCTGTCCGTATCAATAACCGGAATATCCGTCAGGACAATGCAACAGCTAATTTAAAGCAGGCGAAAAAAATCCTGTTGAACAATCATGCTCCGAACCAGAATTGACCCGAAGAAGTATAACGCAATGATTGTTTTTCACTGACAGTGGTACTACTTTCTTTCCTCATTTATTACCAGAAATATGTCACTGTCAGTTATCTAAAACCATAGTACCAAAGCATAAGATTTTAAAGCCAAAACCGCCCGGATACGGGCATAAAAAGGAGGTGCCAGATATGGCAGATAAAAGAATCATGACACCGGAAGAAAAAGCACTTTTACAGGCAAAACACCGCCAGGAAGAAGCTGAAGCAAGAAACCGAAAAAAAGAGCGTGATGCCAGAACACACCGATTAGTCCAGGACGGAGCAATTCTGGAAAGTATTGTTCCCCATATTAAGGAAATGGATTTAGATTCCCTGAAACGGGAACTGATGATCCGGCTACGGGGAATGTAAACGCACAAGTTCTACTCCCGAAGGGCGCACTTACTCACCACCCGATAAATCGGGCGGTGGTATCCCCTACGGGGCTCGTGCGCTCTGCCGAGGGATTTTCCGCTGTTGCAGGCAACATCGAAAGGAGGTGCCAGATATGGCAATTTATCATATGCAAGCCAAAGTTGTCAGCCGTGGTTCCGGACGTTCCGCTGTCGCAGCTTCTGCTTATATGAGCTGCAGCCGGATGTACAATGATTACGATGGCATCCAGCATGATTACACCAGAAAGCATGGACTCATTTATCAGGAAGTATTGCTTCCACCGATGGCTTCACCAGAATGGAAAGACCGTGAACAACTCTGGAATGCTGTGGAAGCTGCAGAAAAAACAAAAGACAGCCGACTGGCAAGGGAATTTGTTGTCGCACTTCCCGTTGAATTAGATAAGGACAGTAATATTTCTCTTCTAAAAGATTTTATTCAAAAGAACTTTGTAGATATGGGCATGTGCGCTGACTTTGCTATTCACGATACGGATGGACACAATCCTCATGCACACATTCTGCTTACCGTCCGTCCACTGAACGAAAACGGAACATGGCAGTATAAAACAGAAAAAGAATATCTCTGCATAAAAAATGGAGAAGAAAAAGGATTTACAGCTACTGAATTCAAAGCTGCTCAAAAAGATGGCTGGGAAAAGCAATACAGATATAAAGTTGGGAAAAAGAAAGTTTATATGACCGCATCTGTCGCACAGGAAAAAGGCTATGACCGCATCGACAAGCATCCAAAAAGCAGCCGCTATGGCAGACAGAATCCCATTTCTGAACAATGGAACAGTGATGAGCAACTCTGTATCTGGAGAGCAAACTGGGCAGATACTGTAAATGAAATGCTTGCCCACAATCAGATAAATGCATCCATTGATCACCGCAGCTTTGCAGATCAGGGAATCACCGAACAGCCGACCATCCACGAAGGCTATATTGCTCAAAACATGGAAAAGAAAGGAATGATAGCTGACCGCTGTGAAATCAACCGCCAGATTCGTGCAGATAACCAAATGCTCCGGGAATTAAAAGCTCAGGTAGAGAAACTGGCTCAAGCTGTCAAAAATTCTATTCCTGTAATTGCAGAAACAATGGAAACTATCCGAAATCATATGATTTTTACACAATATCATTTACTTCATAATGAGATGCAAAAAGAAGTAATTCATGATTGGATGAATCATTTTAATCCAATACTGAATAAATACAACACCGTTAAAAAGAAACTCAAAGCTAAAGTTACAGAACGGAAAGAGCTGAATGTAGAAAAAGAGAAAACCAGTATTTTGAATCCCATCCAGCATATAAAATTGAATCAGCAGCTTACCACTGTTACGGAAGAAATTGAAGAACTGAAATCAAGGAAAGAGCAACTAATCTTCCAGGCACAATGCTCCACTGATAAAGATATGACGAATCTATCCAAAAAATATGACCAGATGAATAGCAATCTTGATATCCTGGATTCTCAGGACATCTCCCTTAAAAAGCAGCTTAAAAAAGACGCCGCTGCTTTCCGGGAAGAAAAATTTCGTCCTGAACCTGAACAGTATACAGAATTGCTGGACACCAGAATCCAGATACGTCCTAATTTCCGGGATAAGCTGATCGAGCAGCTCAAAGGTACTTTTGGTAAGTATTATGACTATCACCGCCGTGATATTGCCGCCAATGAGGTAGATTATCTCAATGTGGAAGATCCTGATGTTTTTTCCCATCGTGCCTGGGAACTTGAATATCAGAGGAAACAGGAGATGCGGCGAAATCAGCCTGCCAGAGCTAAGAAAAGGTCATATGATATGGAATTATAATCATCATCGAGTAGATAATATGCTCTTACAACTCTCTTGTTTAAAAGGCGTATGGATTTAAAAGTTCCATACGCCCAATTCACTTTAACCAGTTACAATCTGCCATGTTTTCTTGTATAAAACCACATTCATTATAATGCTGAGATTCTTTGTTGCATATCAATAACTTGAACTTTACTATTTTTAAGAACTAATCCATACGAAAAATGAATCGTATTTCCTCCCACTGGTTCAAATTTAACATATTGTCCACATATATTTCTATTACGTTCACCAAATATTTTCTTTATCTTTTCTGGCAATACACTATATATCGGACATGACACATCTATAGTATAAAATCCATTTTTCATAGGATTACCTCTGTCACTAAACCATTCACTTATTGAAATTCTATTACCTGCTACAGATTTACATTGAGCTGTATATTCTTTGCCACGTAATGTAAACATTAATGGGGTTTCCTCTGGAATATTAGAAGATACTTGAAATCTTATCTTTCCATCATTCATTTTCCAGCTCAATGAAGCTTCAATCTTCAATTCCTTTCCATTAATAGGTTGTTTAGGTTCTAATTCCTCGGGCAATGGCAATAAATCTCCCATCTCAACGTAATGATTTTTATAATACCATCTACCATATTTCTGTATAAATCCCCATGATGACAAATAATTGCTGTTTAACTGATCTATAGTAGCATCCGAAAACTGAAATCCTCTTTTTGAATAATCTACTCTTGAATATGCACGTAAAATTTTAATAATTGGTATATGATATTTATTATAGGCATCTATATATGGCAAACATTCAATATCATAAATATTATCCGAAGCATTCTCATAAGATTTTCGACGAGCACATATGAATTCATATATTTTCTCATCAGTAACCTGTTCATTGACTGGTTGTGGCGTAACAGAAAAATAAAAGTCTCCCACTAACGAAGAATATTCCCATGAAAGCTGTTCTTCTCCGTATTGGCTAATTGATATTTCTGACACTTTATTTCTAACAAATTTAAACATTTCTTCAATTTTCAAATTTGGAATAAGCATAGCATCTTTTAAAACTTGTGTATATAATCCATTACTACATTGTCCATCAAATGCACTACAGTCAGCGCTTGTAGAATAAGCAATCATAGTACCTTTAGGTGGATTATTAAATGGCGCAAAGCCTGTTAAAAATCCCCTCCCCATAGCAAAAGGATTATCTCGACATGCATCCAATATACATATTAATGTTTTTCCCTTATATGAAGATGCACCTTCTAACAGCGAATTTAAACAATAACAAGAGACCATTGTCTTGCTTTTATCACTTAACTTTAAATCAATAGGAACGATAAAATTTTTACCGTCGATTTGCATACCATGCCCTGCATAAAAAAATACCCCTACAGCATATTCATCTAATGCCTGTAAAAAATCATTAACAGATTTTTGAATATCTATTAAATTTGCATCCATTATTTTTGTAACATCAAAATTTAATTTATTCAAAATACTAGCAATATCGTCAGCATCATTCTTAGGATTATTCAATTTCCCTACATTTGAATAATCAGAATTACCGATTACTAATGCAATTCTATCCATTATTCTCACCTCTGAAATTATCTTACGTTTTATTTCATAATTAAAAATTTTAAATTCATTTCTTAATATAAATTTTAATCTGTTATTTTGATCATACCACCTTCTTAGCCCATTTTATATAAACTCTTACAAACACTGAAAAGCTCCCGAAGGAGCTTTCCACGCTTTAAATATACACTAATTCTTTCAACACAATCTCTTCTGCAGCATTCCGGGCATTATTTACCGCTCTAACCCATTCCATCTGGTCACGAGCTTTCAATTCTTCCGTAATGCCCTGCTTCTCCATCATCTGACTCACCAGAATATCCATTCTCTCCTGTGCTTCATCGTCCACAGTATTCAGATGTTCTGTCAGTCTGTCTTCCAGCATATACAGTGAATACATTGCCGGACGATGCTCTTTCAGATATGTTTTCCGCATCATTCCATATTTCCCATAATGCGGTTCTTCATCTGTACTGACAAGATTCGAATAGTAAATTCCGTCTGCGCCAAGTGTGTAGGTTCCACCCATTTTTTCAAATGTGCTTTTCATGTGTTATTCCTCCTTGAAATCAGCGATGTCCTTAAATCATCGCAAAATATTTCAGGGCAGCCTTGATAGCATCTTCTTTCTCTTTCGGGCATTGTGGAACTCTTGCATTTTCTGATTTTGGAAGATTATAGTTTTCTCCCACTTCAATTCCACATTTGCGTTTTACCTGAGAAATATATAAACTTGAAACCTTCAAGCCAAATTCTTTCAGCACATAATCTTTGATTTCCTGATAGGTTGCTTTCAACTCGGCACTGGTGGCATCCAGCTCGTCCAGGTCTAAGTCGATCTCTATCGTGTCATCTGGTTTTTGTTGGGACAAAAGAACAACCGTCTCCACGTGTGTTGTATTCCCAAACTGATCCACCGCCCTTACCTTGCAAAGCTCATATCCGCCCTCACAAAGCACCTTAAGATCCCTCGCTAACGTTGCCGAATCACAGCTTACATACACGATCCGCTCCGGCTGCATCTTAAGCATCGTCTCAAGACATACACCATCGCACCCCTTTCGCGGCGGATCGACCACGATCACATCCGGGTGCAGCATATCTGCATCTGTGTCTTTCTTTTTTTCATAAAATGCCGGCAGCACTTCCTCTGCTTTTCCTACAAAAAACTCAGCATTATTGATACCGTTGAGCGCCGCATTATTCTTCGCATCCTCGATTGCCTGTGGGATGATCTCCACCCCATAAACTTTTCCCGCTTTCTGTGCAAGAAAAAGTGAAATCGTGCCGATGCCGCAATATAGATCCCACACGGTCTCTTTTCCGGTCAGTCCCGCATAGTCGAGCGCAAGGCTGTAGAGTTTTTCCGTCTGGACAGGATTGACCTGATAAAATGACTGCGGTGAAATATGGTATGCGACCGCTGTATCAGTCAGTGAAAAATCCTTCGTATCGCATAGATGGATCATATCGGTAATGTATGGATCGCCCCAGATACATTTCGTCACATCCCCGAGGATCACATTTGTTTTCTTCGTATTCTGATTGATGGAAATGCTCTTCATTCCCTCGATGGCTGTCAATCTGTCGATCAGTTTTTCCACTTTAGGAAGACTACTTCCGTTGATAATCACACAGACCATAAGCTCTTTTGTGGAAAACCCATAGCGGATCAGAACATGACGAACCAGCCCCTTACCTGTATTTTCATCGTAAGATGCCACATGATATTCTTTCATATAAGAAAGGACTTCATTTAAAATAATCTGATTTTCCTCCACACCCAGTTTACAGTCATTGACCGGGATAATACTGTGGGTACGCGCTGCATAAAAACCGGCAACCGGATTCCCATCTTTATCTGCACCGATCGGAAACTGTGCCTTGTTCCGGTAGCGGTATGGTTCTTTCATCCCCACGACAGGAAGCATGATTCGGTCGATCAATTCCGGCGCAAAACCGCCAATACGAATCAGATTTCCGCGCACTTTGTTCTGCTTAAATTCCAGCTGCTTTTCATAATCCAACGCCTGTATCTGACATCCGCCGCATCTCCTGTGAAGTTCACACTGTGGTGTCACACGAAATTTAGACGGCGATAAAATCTGCTCCACTCTCGCATAACCATAATTTTTCTTCATCTTTGTGATGCGGGCTTCGATCTCATCTCCAAGCACCGCATCTTTAACGAAAAAGGTCATGCCATCGTATTTTCCGATTCCTTCGCCGTCCACGCCCATATCTTCGATTTTCAGTTCTATGATATCATTTTTCTGCATAATTATAATTTCCCGGAGCGTCTGATATTGCTCTCAAGCAGACGGTTGTACCCCTGCCATTCCTGATTATTTTCCGGCACGTTGTTAAAGATTTCGCGCACCGTCTCCATCTTTGCATCGATATTATCCGCAAAACTGAGTGCCAATGCCTCCGGCAGCGCCGGTTTTTTCGGTGAACCAAACTCTAACTCGCCGTGATGTGCTAAAATACAGTGCTTTAACTCGCTTGCCAGTCCCTTTGGAAAATCCGGGATCGTGCGGATCCTGTCACCGACCATCTCGGTTCCGATAATAATATGTCCTAAAAGCTGACCGTCATCCGTGTAATCATTTTCCGGGAATGTGGAAAGCTCCTCTAATTTTCCGATATCATGGAAAATAGCTGCCGTGATCAAAAGATCGCGGTTTAACATCGGATAACAGCCTGCAAAATAATCACAGTGCTTTGCCACACTTAAGCTGTGCTCAAGCAGACCACCGACAAATCCGTGGTGCACAGTCTTTGCAGCAGAGTGGAATTTAAAGCGTTTTTCAAAATCTGCATCTTCCACAAAAAAGCTCTCTAACAGCTTCTTTAAATGCACTTCTTTGATGCTCGCAATCAGGCCTTTTAACTCCTCATACATCTGGTCGATATCCTTATCGCTGACCGGAAGGTAATCTTTTGGATCATACTCCCCTTCCTGCACCTTGCGGACACGCTTTACATTCAGCTGTAAATTGCCCTGAAAGCTGGTGATATCACCCATTACGGCTATGTAATTCAGTGAATCGAACTCGTCGATTCCAACAGAACCAGGCTCCCAGATTTTCGCATCCAGTGTGCCCGTTTTGTCCTGTAAGATCAATGTATCATAAGGTTTTCCTGCCTTTGTCAGTGCAGACTGTTTTACTTTACATAGATAGATTTCATTAATTCGCTCGCCCTCTCTGAGGCTCTCAATATACTTCATACTACTCCTTATTCCTGCTTTTATTTTCTAAAATTATTATGCCTGTATCCGCATTTCTGCTTCTAAAACGCATACCGGTGTCCACATTTCTGTTTCTGACATGCATGGCCGCATCCGCATTTCTGCTTCTAAAATACATGCCTGTATCTGGTTCACATCTCTATGGCAGTACACTGACTTCTACCGTGCAGGTGATTTCCGTATAACCTTCCGGTCCCTGCCGCTCAATCTTCACTTCCACCGTATCTTCCGGCTTTAACGAAAGCAGTTTTTTCTCATAATTTTCTGCCGTAAGAATCTCATCCCCGTCAATCTCCGTAATGACATCCCCATTCTGAAGTCCCGCCGCCATTGCCGGTGAATCCATGCAGACATCTTTGATATAGGCGCCTTTTGGTATTTCATATTCACGTTCGATCGCCGCAGTAACCGTTGTCACTTCAAGCCCGATGCACGGAATATCCTGTCCGTTTGACAACATCTCAATCAATGCCTTTAATTCAGAAATAGAAATCGCTGTCAGCGTATTCTCATCGCCTGCACTGCTGTATCCCTGCATCACGATCCCGATGATCTCACCATCCACATTGACAAGCGCACCGCTTCCATTGCTGCTTCCGACAATATCTGTCGTAAATACACTGTAATTATGATCTATCGTGGAAATACTATTTGTCGTAGATGTGATATTTCCAGTCAGGATTGAATAATTTGTTCCAAGCGGACTTCCGATTGCAATCGCAATCGTTCCCTGCGCAACAGTCAGTGAATTGCCAAGAACTGCAACCGTGATCGCATTCTTTGTACTTTCTGTAAGCTCCGAAGTCTTTACGCTTAACACGGCAATCCCTGTATTGCCATCGTATTTTTTCATCTCAGCTTTCACTGAAACATCATTAATAAATGTAACGTAGATCTCCTGGGCATCCGCAATCGCCTTGCGCTCTGTCAAAACCAGAAGTTCTCTGCTGTTCTCCGCTACAATGATTCCGGAGGCCTGACCTTTGCTCTCATACGGATTATTAAACCAGTCGGTGTCACTCTTTACGCCGGTTACAGTCACAATAGACTTATTGGCTTCTTTTCCAACGGCATATAACTTGTTCTGCAGCTTCTGAAAATCAGCAAGTTCAAGTTCCCGCAGGTCATTGTCCGGAACATTCTCTCCGGTCTGCTCTGTTTCCGTTTCACCCGTCTGTTCCTGCTGTGAGTTTCCCACTTCTCCATTTTCCTGCGATCCGTTGTTCTCCGCTGCCCCGTTTTCTCCCTGCTGCCCGTCGTTCTCTGTCTCCTGTGTATCCTTCTGTTCCGACGCTTCCTGTATATCGCCCTGACTTGGCTCCTCCGTTTCCGTGACATCATCTTGCGGAATCGTAACAACCGGCTTCTCCTCTGGGTAAAACCAGTTTGAAAACTCAGGCTGCAGTAAACTAAACACCAGCGCAGCCACCGCACCAAAAATTACGGCAAGCGCTACCGTAAACAATGCTTTTTTTACAAGACGTTTTTTATTCAACGGCTTCTCCTTGATCTGTTCATTAATAAAAGAAAAGCCACCCTTCTCTTTCTCCTGCATGATTTTCCCTTCCTTAACAAAAATGAAAACCGCACCTAGTTTATTATAGTTTGAAACACATACGCTTGCAACACTATTTTTTGCATTTCCGGCTTTCATTCCCCTAATTAATGGGATATAATGTGAATTAGCAATGAGCAGTGCCAAACATGGAAATAACAAAAAATGGCTGCTCGCAGACACTTTTTTGTTATTTTTATGTTTGATAGGGCGAATGCCCGTCAGCCCGGAAAATCTCTGATTTTTCGGGCTGGCACTGCGGACTAAAGTCGAACACAACTCCCCGTCAACTCAGCGCAACCTCTGATTTTTCGGGCTGGCACTGCGGACTAAAGTCGAACACACATATCCGTCGGCATGCTGCCACTGCAAACTAAATTTTCAACCACAAGGAATTACAAATCATATGAATGAAAAAGTTTTAAAAACATTAGAATACAATAAAATCATCGCACGTCTCGCGGAGCACGCTTCCAGCGAGGACGCAAAAAAACGCTGTCTTACCCTCACACCAGGCACAGACATAAACGAAATCAACCTTTTACAGTTACAGACCAAAGATGCCCTAAACCGTCTCTTTAAAGGCGGGCGCATCTCTTTTTCCGGTGTACACGACATCCGAGACTCCCTGAAACGTTTAGAGATCGGTGCATCCTTAAGCATCACGGAACTGCTGCGCGTCTGCTCTCTCTTAGAGGCAGCAAAACGTTCAAAAGCATTTTCCCGCACCAGCATCGGACACACCGGACCGGACCGTCCTGCCGCAGCAGACGGGACAGACGAACTTCCGGTCGACTCACTGACCGGATTTTTCGATCAGATTGAGCCGCTCACACCGTTATGCGATGAGATCCGCCGCTGCATTTTATCGGAGGACGAGATCGCGGACGATGCCAGCAGTACGCTCCGCTCCATCCGCAAATCCATGCGTGGCATGAACGATAAGATCCGCGCACAGATGAACTCGATGATCAACAACACGACCACACGCAGCTATTTACAGGATGCTGTCATCACGATGCGCGACGGCCGCTACTGCCTGCCGGTCAAAGCCGAGGCAAAATCGCAGGTTCCTGGTATGGTGCACGACCAGTCCTCCTCCGGTTCCACGCTCTTTATCGAACCGCTCGCTGTCGTAAACTTAAACAACGAATACAAAGCGTTACTGATCAAAGAAAAAGAAGAGATCGAAGTCATCCTCGCAAACTTAAGCAACTTAACGGCAGGATACTCCATGCAGCTTCACACCGACTATAACGTACTCACGGAACTTGATTTTATTTTTGCAAAAGCAGCCTTCGCACAGACTTACAATGGTGTTGCCCCGACCTTCAACACAGATGGACGGATCAATATCAAAAAAGGCCGTCATCCACTGCTCGACGCAAAAAAAGTAGTGCCGATCGACGTGCGCCTCGGAGAAGATTTTACCCTGCTTATCATTACCGGTCCAAACACCGGTGGTAAAACCGTCTCCTTAAAAACAGTCGGCCTTCTGACATTGATGGGTCAGGCAGGACTTCACATCCCGGCTTCCGAGCGTTCGGAGCTTGGAATTTTTGAGGAAGTGTTTGCCGACATCGGAGATGAGCAGAGTATTGAGCAGTCTTTAAGTACATTCTCCTCCCACATGACAAACATCACCCGCATTTTAAGCCAGGTCAACGACCGCTCCCTCGTGCTTTTCGATGAACTCTGTGCCGGAACTGACCCGACGGAGGGTGCCGCACTTGCGATCTCCATTTTATCGAAATTAAAACTGTACGGTGCGCGTGTCATGGCAACCACTCATTACAGCGAATTAAAAGTATTTGCCCTGCAGACCTCCGGCGTAGAAAATGCCTGCTGTGAATTTGACGTGGAATCTTTAAGCCCGACTTACCGTCTTTTAATCGGTATTCCTGGAAAGAGTAATGCATTTGCGATTTCCACGAAACTCGGTCTCAGCGAAGATATCATCGAGGACGCTAAGGGACGGATCAGTGAAAATGACATGAATTTTGAGGATCTTTTAGCTGACCTTGAAAAGAGCCGTATCACGATTGAAAAAGAACAGCTTGAGATCAATCAGTATAAAGAGGAAATCCAGAAACTAAAAGAACAGCTCGAACAGAAACAGGAACGCTTAGACGCAAGCCGTGACAAGATCCTGCGCGAAGCAAATGAGCAGGCTTACAATATCATCAGAGAAGCCAAAGATCTTGCTGATGAAACGATCCGCAATTTCAATAAATACGGCACCGCACACGCTCCCGTCAGCGAAATGGAAAAAGAACGTACAAAACTGCGCGATAAGATGAACAACGCACAGAAAAAAATGTCTGACCAGAAAAAGAATGCTGCGCCGAACCATAAGATTCCAAAGAAACTTCGCATTGGCGACCGCGTCAAAGTCATCAGCATGAACTTAAACGGAACCGTGCATTCCCTGCCAAACGCAAAGGGTGACCTTTATGTACAGATGGGAATTTTGCGCTCCCTTGTCAACATCAACGACCTGATCCTGTTAGAGGAAGAAACTTCTCCGACCAGCAAAAAATACGGCCGTACCGGTGCCGGCAAAATCAAAATGAGCAAGTCCGCATCCGTCTCCACAGAGATCAACCTGATCGGCAAGACCACCGACGAGGCGATCGCTCTTTTGGATAAATATTTAGATGATGCCTACCTTGCACATATTCCGTCTGTCCGCATCGTCCACGGCAAGGGAACCGGTGCACTGCGCAATGCCGTGCAGGCGCATTTAAAACGGCTAAAATATGTGAAATCATTCCACCTCGGCGAATATGGCGAAGGTGATGCCGGCGTAACGATTGCCGAATTTAAAGACTGATTTCAGACAAAAAGTAATTTCAGTAAGACAGATTTTATCTGATCCCATGCACAAAGCACTGCCGAAGCAATACCATTTCGTCTGATTTACAAACAGAATAACAACTAACAGGAGGTAATTTTATGGCAGCAAAACAAAAAATACTGATCGTCGATGACGATAATAATATTGCAGAACTGATCTCTCTTTATCTTACGAAAGAGTGTTTTGATACAAAAATTGTAAATGACGGTGAAGAAGCCTTAAAAGCATTCGAACAGTACAATCCGAACCTGATCCTTCTTGATCTGATGCTTCCGGGCATCGACGGCTATCAGGTATGCCGCGAAGTCCGTGCAAAAGCAAACGTGCCGATCATCATGCTCTCCGCAAAGGGTGAGATTTTTGATAAAGTACTCGGTCTTGAGCTTGGCGCAGACGACTATATCATGAAACCGTTCGATTCCAAGGAGCTTGTTGCGCGCGTCAAAGCCGTTTTGCGCCGTTACCAGCCTGTCAAAGTCGAAGAGCCAGCGCCGGAATTAAAATGTGTGAAATACCCGGATCTGATCGTCAACTTATCCAATTACTCCGTTATTTATAAAGATAATCCAATCGATATGCCACCAAAGGAATTAGAACTTTTATATTTCCTTGCATCCTCGCCGAACCAGGTATTTACCAGAGAACAGCTTCTCGATCACATCTGGGGTTACGAATACATTGGTGACACCCGCACCGTGGATGTCCATGTAAAACGTCTCCGTGAAAAAATAAAGGACAATGACAGCTGGAGTCTCTCGACCGTCTGGGGCATTGGTTATAAATTTGAGGTTAAAAATATATGAAACGGACACTCTACCCCAAACTGCTCGGCGGCTATCTGATCTATGGACTGATCTGCTTTATTATTATTTCAACCTTTGGTTACCACATTACGTTTAACTTCTTAGAGCGCCGGGATGCCTCGACGCTCTACCGGGAGTCTGCGCTGATTTCCTCTAACTATGCGGAAAACTATTTTAAGCGTTCCACAACCTTAGAGGAAATGAAAACACAGCTCTCCACCCTAAGCACTTACCTTTCCAGCGAAATCTGGATCATCGATAAGCAGGGACAGATCCTTTTAAACACAGCTTCTGCTACTTCTCCAGTGGAAAATGCAGAGCCGGAAGTAATTCCTGATTTTGACGTAACCGATTTTGGAAGTAAATATTACCGCACTGGAAACTTTTACGGTCATTTTGACACGGAAACTTTAAGTGTTTTTTCGCCAATCACTGTAAATTATAAAGTACGCGGCTATGTGATCATACATAAACCGGTCAGCTCCATCGTCAATTTATCCAACCAGCTGACAAATCTATCCTACCAGACGTTTGCACTTTTATTTTTGGCAGCCTTTGTCGTTTTAGCGCTTTTTACCTGGATCGTCTATATCCCGATCCGCAAAATTGCGCAGGGTGCCAATGAATATGCCTCTGGAAATTTCGAGGCAAAGATCGATGTCCATTCCAACGATGAGATCGGTTATCTTGCCGCCTCGCTCAACTATATGGCAAATGAACTGAACACGCTCGAGGAGGATCAGCGAAAATTCGTATCCAATGTCTCACACGATTTCCGCTCCCCGCTGACCTCAATCAAGGGCTATGTGGAGGCAATGCTCGACGGAACGATCCCGGTGGAAATGCAGGATAAATATTTAAACATCATCCTGTTTGAGACGGAGCGCCTGAACAAATTAACGAAGAGCCTTCTGGAATTAAATAAATTCGGTTCACACGGTGTCATGCTCGATATCACAAGCTTTGATATCAATCATACGATCCGCATGACGGTACAGACTTTTGAAGGAACCTGCATGGAAAAGCATATCAGTTTCAACCTGATCTTAAGCGGCGAAACCCTGTTTGTCTCCGCTGATTTCAGCAAGATCCAGCAGGTGCTTTATAACCTGATCGACAATGCACTCAAATTCAGCCATGCAAATTCATCGATCACGATCGAGACGACCGAAAAAAATGAGAAAGTCTTTGTTTCCGTCAAAGACACCGGAATCGGCATTCCAAAAGACAGCATCAAAAAGATCTGGGATCGTTTCTACAAGACAGACCTCTCCCGCGGAAAAGACAAGAAGGGCACCGGACTTGGACTTTCCATTGTAAAAGAAATCATCCAGGCACATGGAGAAAATATCAACTGTATCAGCACGGAAGGCGTTGGTACGGAGTTTATCTTTACGCTGCCGTTGGCGAAAGAGCAGGAGGAGCATGCCTAGTGGCATGCTCCTTTTTTTGCATAACAGGATTGTTAAATTCAACTTTCTCTTTTATCTCCCCCACCAGCCTATGCACCGTTGTACACGGGCATATCTCTGATGATCTTTGTTTGCCTTCCCGTTCACACTGTTCGAACTTCTGTTGTTCTATCCGTATCACTTTTTCCTCATCACCTGCATTATTCCGTATCTGTAACGATCAGATAATACCCAATTCTGGCACTTTAAATTATTTTCGCTGCTCTCGTGTCTTTCTGTTTCCTGTTCTATCCCCTTTTGCCATACTCAATCTCTCCGTTCCTCTCCGGTCGATGCCAAACCAATATCCCCCAGGCACTGATCTCCCCTAAAAATATCTATACTCTTTAAGGTTGGAATAGCTCCATACTTACCAATCAGATAATTCTTTTCATAACTTTCATCTTTACGGATACGCGCTCCATCCTCATCCACAAAATCAGCCAGAGAGTATAATGTGGAAACACCCCGGTCATCCTTCTCAACAAACCATATTTCATCACGGCGCAGCAACTGATTCGAAAGCTGCCATGTACCATGTGTTGTAAATACAAGCTGTGCATGATTAACGTTAATCTCCGGATTCAAAAATGTGAGCAGAAAATTTCTTACCAATAGCGGATGTAAACGTGCATTTAATTCATCAATAAAAAATACACTTCCTTTCTCCAATACTTCCTGCAGTTCCGGATATAATGCAAACATCTTCAATGTTCCCGCTGATTCTGCACCTAAAGGTATCTCTGCCATTTCATCCGAATCTATTTTCTTATGAAGTGCATTAATTTTATACTTTTCTTCCTTTGAATCTCCATCATTTGGCACTTTTTCCACTCTAAAGTCTTTAATATGTTCATCAAAAGATGCAAAATATTCTACAACTTTCTGCTGTACATTTTTATTTTCCGTAAATCCCTTTGGTAATCTACGTGACAAAAAGAAATTTGTAAACGGATCTCCAAAATCAGCAAACTCATTTGTTAAAAACCAATCTCTAATTACTTTACACTTACTGATTTTCAGCTTAGCTCCTAAAGAAACAATTAACACCTGCTTTTCAAGCGCAACCTTTATATTATCCCTGCTATTCTTTGGTAACCCTGACAAATCCAATTCATTATCAGAATTTTCCCGATAAAATACTGTACTATATTTTCTGGCAGTCTTCGCCTTAGAATTCAGCCATTCTTCTGTCACACCTTCCTTATCAACGCAAAATCCGTAATTATAAGTTTTCTCATTCTTATCTCCATGCAATGTAAAATATACCTCAAAGCTGGATTCCGCATCTGCTGATGTTGAATCAAATAAAAATGGAGTAGGTCTATATTCTTCAAACTTCTCTTCCTCATCTCCATACTTAAAAGAATCTGCGACATATTTAGCCATATATTCAAATGCACTGTATATATTTGACTTACCACTTGCATTTGCTCCATAAATAGCAGCAACCGGCAATATCTTTTCACTTCCAACAGTCACAACCCTATCAGAAAATTCTGTCATCCTGGCAGCAGACAAATCCAGGGCAGCCTCTTCCCTGAAAGATTTAAAATTTTTAAAACTAAACTGTATCAACATAATTGCTACCTCATCTTCTTTTCTATTATATGTATTTTTCGCATTAAATCAACATTTAAATGTGGGTTTTTCTCATTTGCATGCTGTTTTTTAGTTATAATTGGTATTATAAAAGTTCTAACGCAAAAAGCAAGGCACTCAGACCTTGCTTTTTATCCAACACATAATTTTTCTTAAACTTCTGATATTTTTTCTACTCTTATATTTTTTTGCTGCTTACCTTGTCATCTTCTCCAATGTCTTATAATCAATCTTCCCGCTCTGTGTCAGCGGTATTTCATCCAGCTCAATAATTTGTTTCGGTACAAGATGTACCGGTAATTTTTCTTTGCAATACTGCTGCAAACCTGTCAAAAAGTTATTATTATTCTGACTTTCTGCTGTTCGCTTTACACAGGCAATAGCAGTCGCTATATTTTGTGCATCAAGCTCCACAACCGCTGCACACATATCTACCTCTGGGTATTCAGTGATGGTTTCTTCTATACGTTGTGGGAACAGTTTATAAACTGTTCCATCTGCATCCTGTGTGATATATATTCTTTTGATTCTTCCCACAAAATGTACAAATCCATCTTCATCCACAAATCCTAAATCACCTGTATGAACCCATAATCTATTCTCTTCATCCCTGTCACAAATCTTCTTTGTTTCTTCCTCATTATCCAGATATCCCAGCATATGGCTTGGTGTGCAAAAACATAATTCACCAGTTTCGTTATATTTCAGCATTTCTCCATTATCTGGATTGATTACTTTGATATTTACCTTACAAAGCGGAATTCCAAGTGTGCCTGCTTTATACACATGATTCATAGACGTTGTTACTGTAGCTGCAAATTCGGTCATTCCATATCCCGTTAAATATTTTGCATCTGAATGGTGATTTCGCAACGTTTCATTAAGATAATTTTCTTCTTCCAAACTTAATGATTCTCCCCCTCCCGCCATCGTGATGCAATAACTCATATTCCCGCTTAAACGTTGAACCAATTTTCTGATAATGACAGGTCCAGATACACAGTGATTTGGCTTGTATTTCTTATACTCTTCTATAAATTTTTCAGGATTAACAATCATAATAGAAGCTGTCCCAAGACTCAATGGAAGATGCACATTTAAACTTAACCCAATTGACAAAAAAGGCGGCATAAGAGTAAGAAACGTTTCCCCTCTTGTAAATTTCATTCCTGATTTTTCATATTGCCATGCTACCGCATTAAGGCTGTCATTACTTAACATTACGCCCTTGGGTGTTCCGGTTGTTCCACTTGTATACACAATCACTGACAATTCGTTCTCATGGTAAGATGTCTGCTGTGCTTTCTGATGTTCTCCGGCTTTCAGAAAATCCTTCCAATTCCAAAATTCTTTTGTATTAATTTTGCTTTTTAAAGCAGAAAATTTTTGTACCGGAAAGCCCAAAGAATCTGTCGGTGAAATTGCGAGCACCCTTATTTTTTCTATATCCTCTACAACATTTCTGACTTTTTCTGCTGCCACATCCAGAAAAATAAACATTTTAGAATCTGTATTTTTTACCGTCTCTACAATCTCCTCTTCCGAAAGCGTCATATAAACCATGTTCGCAACCGCACCTATATAATTCAGCGCATATATGCAGTAAATTGTTTCCGGTGTATTCAGTGACATAATCGTAACAGCATCTCCTTTTCGGATTCCCTGTGCCCAGAATGCATCTGCTGTTTTACGGATATTTTCAAAAAGTTTTTGGTATGTAATTTTTTTAGTAAAATACCGCAGGGCTATGCCATCTAAATGTGACTTGTTGTGATCAAATATATACTCATACATCGTACATTTCGGGATTTCACCATGAAGTGCTTCCTCGCTGTAGTATTTTAGCCACGGCTTGTCTATGGATGGATAGCCTGTGTTTCTCATTTGTTTATCATCCATTTTCTGCAGTCTCCTTTAACATTTTCATCAATCGTTATCTGACTTTCCAGGCATTTCCCCTCGAATCAACAAATCCGCTATCTTCTGCTTTCAACGCCTCCACGTTTCTTTTTCCATTTGGATGAACCGGCAGTGCCTGACGCAGTTTATATGCCACCGGAATTGCATTCTCTGAAAGCTGTTCTGACAACTTTTTATGAATCCGTGGAATTACAGTTCTGGTATCTGTAACTCCATTTTTTTTCAGTACAACATGAAGTATTGGTTTAAATTTTCCATTGATCTGTACTGCAACTGCTTTGCACTGGGCAACCGCCTCGTCCTCTAAAACAATATGCTCTATATCAAACAGATAAATCCGTTTCCCATCCTCACTATAAAAACTGTCACTCGCTCTTCCTTCTACAAAAAGGTAACCATCCTCATCCACATACCCAATATCTCCGGTACACCCCCATATGCAATGATTCTGATCTTCGTAAAAATACTTTTTTGTTTCTACCGGATTTTTATAATATTCCTTCATTCTTGCAGGAGAATTGACTCTGATTTCTCCTCTTTGTCCATATGGTAATTCCTCGTTTGTCTCAGTATCAAACGCAGCAACTGTCACGCCCTTAATCGGATAACCGGATGATCGCATCTTATTATGTTCAGGCGAAGTGGAAGTAACTGTACTTCCAAGTTCACACATTCCATACCCTTTGATCAATGGTGCATTACACCCACTCTTTCGTAGAAAATCAGTGATTATTTTTTCTTCCTGTGGTGTCACCGCTTCTCCTCCGGTAATTGGATATTTCATTGCTTTCAGGTCTATCTTTTTTCCTTTTTTTGATTGTGCAAGTGCCATCCATATACTTGTCGGGTTCAGCGTCATTGTCGGTTTATATTTTTTTATGCCATCAATTATTCTTTCTTTTTCAAATTGCAATTCCGGTATCACTGTCATTCCCATGCGAAGCGGCATTAAAATATCAAGCACATTTCCCGTAGAAAACCAGATTGGAATAACTGCATAAAACGTATCGCCTCTTTCATAATTGAAATTTTCGTTATCATAATGAGCTATTGTTGCATTGATTCCATCATTTGTTAACAAAATCCCTTTTGAAGCGCCTGTAGTTCCGGATGAATACACCATAATACATCCACGATTTTTTTCATAAGATCTCTCAGTCTCTCCATTATAGTCATTCCCATATTTTATAAACGATTTCCAGGAATAAAATCCTTTATGATCTGTTCTTTTTTTATTCCAGTTTTTTTGCCCTGCACATACAACTAATTTTGCCAGCTCTGGCATAGATTCCGTAACAGGCATAACAACTGTTTTATTTATGCCGATACGAGGTACAGCATCCACAATATAAGAAAGCATTTCATCCATAACAAACAAAATTTTTGACTTTGTGTCATTGATCCGCTGTACCATCTGCTCTGTAGTAAATAACGGATTAATAAAATTTGCGATTGCTCCTATCTTACTGCAGGCAATCATCAGATATATAGCTTCCGGTACGGCTGCAGTACAAAGAGTGACACAGTCCCCTTCCTTTATTCCATATTTCACAAGTGATTTTGCACATGCATCCACATTATTAAACAACTGCGCATATGTAATTTTATTTCCATAATACGAAATAGCTGTATCTTTCAGGTATTTTGAATTGTTGCTATAAATATTCTGATACAACGTACACGCTGGTTCCTTGTTTTGTATATCTGACTGCGTGTAATATTTTAGCCATGGCTTGTCTATGGATGGATAGCCAGTTTTCTTTTGTGTATTCATTTGCCTGCTCCCTTCCATGCTCCTATAATTTTCTTACAATACATTCTTTTTCCGTTTTCATTGTACTTTCTCCCAAAATATATTCCAGACACCTATACTTTAAAACAAGTTCAACCGCTGGCTTCATCACATAATCATCTCTGTCATATGCATATCTCTTGTTATATTTATAGTTTTTTCCATTATTCCATTTCGCATATCCATCCCGAACATAATCCTTCTCTGCTGCTCCTGTTATATTTGTAACTCTGTTATGACAACGATTTGATGCAAAAAACACGTACACACCGTTTTCTATGTCTATTGTAAGCTGGTTGCCAGTGTACCCTCCCAGCGCAAATGCATTTCCACTTAAAAAGTGATTTACTTCCGAATTCATCTCTATTGGGTTTTTGGAATAACACAAATACCCATGAAATTGTGTTACATCATTTTCACCTATCATTTTTCCTGTTCTGTTAATTCCTATTTTTTTCAGGCTTTCTATTGACAAAACCTTTTCCTCCATCAATGCCATTGCCAATTTCGCCATATCTCCTGCTGTTGAAAAAAGTCCCGCATGTCCTGTCAACTGTACTCCAAATGAATTAATTACTCTTGTTTTTCCATCACTTACTATGCCTTTAAATATTTTATCAAGCGTAACAAAATTTCCATTTATTATTCTTCTCTCAAAATTATTTGAAACAATTCTTTTATCTGCATCTTCTGGAATATTTATATACGTACTGTTCATCCGACACGGCTGTAAAATATATATCTGTACCAGCCTGTAAAAATTGTCGTTCATAACATTTTCTACAACATATTTTAAAACCATCGCACCCATATCCGAATATAATCTTCCTTCCGGTTCACTAGGCTTTATTTCAAAAATTTCTTTTTCAATTGCTTCCAGATTATTCAATGTTTCTAATCTTTGCCTCGTTTTTAAAGTAACCTTAAACGTGAGCAAATCCTCCACTGAAACTTCTTTTAGGTTGATGAATCGATGATCCAAATTATAAATTTTATCTGACAACTCGATCTTTCCCAGCTCTACAAGTTTTAATACCATCAAACATGTAAAAATTTTTGTAACCGAAGACAAATCAAAAATACTATCTTCTGCCATCGGTATTATTTCATCAGCTCCATTATCAGCAACTTCCTGCTGATTTCCCAAATATAATATTTCCTGATGTTTTTTCGTACCCAGAGCTATCACCGCACCCGGTGCCATTTTATTGTCTAAAATAAATTTCTTCAAAAGTTCACTTATTTTTGACTGTTCAAATATTGCTTCAAAAGATTTTTTAATGTCTCTGTCATTATCCAGATAGATTTTTATAACCGGTTTTAAAAGATTTTCATAATCTTTTTTATTTTTTAAATCAAACGTATATTCATTTGCCCCTAGTATACTGTAGCATTGATATTTAATTAATTTTATGGTCTGACAAACCGTTTCATGATATACTAAAAAGAAACGGCGGTGATTTTAGATGGCAAGACCAAAAAAATATAATATTTCATTAACGGATGACGAACTCAAGGAACTAAAATCTGTTATGCGTAAAAAGCAAACAACCAAAACTGTTCGAAACAGATGCCAGATTATCATTGATCTAGATGAGGCACACGGTAAAGTTCTTACCCATGCACAGTCTGCCAAAACAAATTGTGTATGTATGGCTACTATCATGAATACTGTAAAGCTTTATTCCGAAAAAGGCATCCAGGGTATCCGTACAATGAACCGGAATGTCAATTCTGATAATGCACGCAGAAAATTTGATGGGCGTGCTGAGGCTCGTATTATTGAAATTGCGTGCAGTCCTGCACCGGAAGGACATTCCCGCTGGACACTCCGTCTGCTGGAAGAACAGGCAAAAATTGTACTTGATGTTCCAGTCAGTAAAGATACCATCGGCAGGGCTTTAAAAAAAATAAACTTCGACCTCACATGAATGATTACTGGTGTATTCCGTCAAAAGAAGATGCTGATTTTGTAGCCTGCATGGAAGATGTCCTTGATGTTTATGAACTCCCATATGACCCGATGTACCCTGTTGTCTGTATGGATGAAAAGCCATACCAGCTTTTGGATGATGTAAGGCAGCCACTGCCTGTTCGTCCGGGTGACAACCAGAAAACGGATTCCGAATATAAGAGGAATGGCACCTGCAGCATATTTGCTTTTGTTGAACCACTTGGCGGCAGACACCATGTGAGTGTCCATGAACACCGTACTGCAATTGACTGGGCAATGGAAATCAAATATCTGTCAGATGAAATGTTTCCAGATGCAAAGAAAATCATACTGGTAATGGACAATCTAAACACCCATAAAGCTGCTTCACTTTATAAAGCATTTCCACCATCAGAAGCAAGAAGGATCATAAAACGACTGGAAATCCACTATACGCCTAAACATGGAAGTTGGCTTGACATGGCAGAAATTGAGCTTAATGTAATGACACGCCAATGTCTTTCGCGTCGAATATCCACCCTTGACAAACTTAAATGTGAGTTATCAGCATGGGAAATGGAACGTAATCGGGATACAGCTAAGATACAGTGGCATTTCCAAACAGGGGATGCACGGGAAAAACTGATATCACTGTATCCGACACTATCATCTGTCACTTTTTAATTAAAGTGGCAGATATACTAAATTTCAATGATACAGTACACTAGGTTTTCATTTTCCATCAATGTTTTAATAAAATTATCTACCGTTAAATATGTTTCATATACCTTCTGTGCTGCCTCCACATCACTCATTATTTTTTATCTCCAATCTTTTCTTTATTTTTTTGTTAACTTCAATTGCATTGTTTAAGTCACCTATCGCTTCATAATAATTACGTTTTGTAAAAAGCATCCCTATATTCCCCGGCTCCATCTTTTCCGCTATCTTTATCCTTAATTCTGCTTCCTTCAGTAAATTATTTCTTTCATTTTTGCCTGCCACAAACATTGCATAATATAATGCTGCTTTTGCCAAATTGTAATGAGTATTAATTAACCAGGGAGTTATATTTACAGCTACATGCAGCCAGATATACGCATCTGATATATAAATTTTAATTTGTGCGTCTATTGCCCTATCAAATGAATCCAATAAAATATTGTTTTTAAAACGAACATTAATTTCCATTTCTGATTCAACTATTTTTAACATTACAGCCCCTAACAGATTATAAATTTTTTTATCAATATTCTTTGCCCTAAGAGCCTCATGATACCATTCTAATGCCTTCTTATATCCGTCTATAGTATTCAGGCTTTCGAAATATGCCCCCATATTTTGCAAATATCGCCCTTTGTGGTTCTTCCCTTGTACATAGTTTAAATACTCTTCTGCCTTTTTCCTATATTCCTCCTTCTTTTGCTTGGAACCACAGTCCCTATAAAGTTTCAGATATGTATATCCAATCGTATTTTCCATATATCCAACAAATTCACTATTTTTTCTTTCTATGTAATTCATTGCTTCCTCATATATTTTCACACTATCCTGCAGTTCCTTCTCATTGTTGTCTGCATGGTAATACATGGCATCACTAAGGCGAAGTTTTAAATACATATCCCCTAAAGACCATTGCTCAAATATTTCATTTTCTATTTTCTGAAACACAATCTTGTTTAACTTTTCTGAATACAATTCAACCGCTACTTTTTCTCCTTTTTCATATGCTTTAACACATTTTACAAAAGTCCTCTCTATCTGGTAAAAATCCCTATATTCCTCTTTTTCTATTTGGTCATTATTACGAAATGCATCAAAAAAATATTTTGATAATTCATACATACTTTCTGTCTGTTCTACCTCTTTTAAAAAAAGCTGCTTATGATATTCATTTTCTACCTCCAAATGTTTATTTTTTAATTCCTCTAACTGTTTTTCAAGATAACTTTCCTTACAATTGTTATAGATATTCAACCCGACCCACACACTGACTGCAATTGTTATAACTGCTAAACCAGAATTGATAAAATCATCTTCTATCAGGTTATTAAAAATATTCTCAGCACCAATATAATTTTCATTTTCTTTTGCCCATATATACATATTTTTAAAGTTGAATTCGTTTATAACTATCTGAGCTATGCAAATAATACACGGAACTGCTATAGAACATATAACCAAGATTTTATTTCCCGCATTGCTGCTTTCTTTTCTCTTATTTTTCTTCCCGATCACTTTGTCATCTTCTCCAACGTTTTATAATCAATCTTCCCACTCTGTGTCAGCGGTATTTCATCCATCTCAATAATTTGTTTCGGTACAAGGTGTACCGGTAATTTTTCTTTGCAATACTGCTGCAAACCTGTCAAAAAGTTATTATTATTTTTACTTTCTGCTGTCCGCTTTACACAGGCAATAGCAGTGGCTATATTTTGTGCATCGAGTTCCACAACTACTGCACACAAATCTACCTCTGGATATTCAGCGATTGTTTCTTCTATACGTTGTGGGAAAAGTTTATAAACTGTTCCATCTGCCGCTTGCACAAGATATATTCTTTTAATCCTTCCCACAAAATGTACGAATCCATCTTCATCCACAAAACCTAAATCACCTGTATGAATCCATAAGCTATTCTTCTCATCCCTGTCACAAATCTTTTTTGTTTCTTCCTCATTATCCAGATATCCCAGCATATGACTTGGTGTGCAAAAGCATAATTCACCAGTTTCATTATATTTCAGCTTTTCTCCATTATCTGGATTGATTACTTTGATATTTACCTTACAAAGCGGAATTCCAAGTGTGCCTGCTTTATACACATGATTCATAGACGTTGTTACTGTAGCTGAAAATTCAGTCATTCCATATCCCGTTAGGTATTTTGCCTCCGAATGACGTTTTCTTAATTCTTCGTTAATTTCAGCTTCCTGCTCTTTCCTTAATGACTCCCCACCGCCCGCCATTGTAATACAAAACTGCATATTTCCCTTTATCTGTTCAAACACTTGAACAATGTTCATCGGTGCCGCAGTAAAATGATTTGTCTTTTTTTTCAAATACATACGCGTGACATTTTGTGGTTCAGGATCTATCACCATATCTGAGACTAATCCAAGACTCAACGGAAGATGCACATTTAAGCTCAACCCAATTGACAAAAAAGGCGGCATAAACGTAAGAAACGTTTCCCCTCTTGTAAATTTCATTCCTGACTTTTCATATTGCCATGCTACCGCATTAAGGCTGTCATTACTTAACATTACGCCCTTGGGTGTTCCGGTTGTTCCACTTGTATACACAATCACTGACAATTCGTTCTCATGGTAAGATGTCTGCTGTGCTTTCTGATGTTCTCCGGCTTTCAGAAAATCCTTCCACTTCCAAAATCCTTTTGTATTAATTTTGCTTTTTAAAGCAGAAAATTTTTGTACCGGAAAGCCCAAAGAATCTGTCGGTGAAATTGCGAGCACCCTTATTTTTTCTATATTCTCTACAACATTTCTGACTTTTTCTGCTGCCACATCCAGAAAAATAAACATTTTAGAATCTGTATTTCTTACCGTCTCTACAATCTCCTCTTCCGAAAGCGTCATATAAACCATGTTCGCAACCGCACCTATATAATTCAGCGCATATATGCAGTAAATTGTTTCCGGTGTATTCAGTGACATAATCGTAACAGCATCCCCTTTTCGGATTCCCTGTGCCCAGAACGCATCTGCTGTTTTACGGATATTTTCAAAAAGTTTTTGGTATGTAATTTTTTTAGTAAAATACCGCAGGGCTATGCCATCTAAATGTGACTTGTTGTGATCAAATATATACTCATACATCGTACATTTCGGGATTTCACCATAAAGAGCTTCCTCGCTGTAGTATTTCATCCACAGCTTGTCTATGGATGGGTAACCAGTAGTCTTTTGTGTATTCATTTGCCCGCTCCCTTCCATGCTCCTATAATTTTCTTACAATACATTCTTTTTCCGTTTTCATCGTACTTTCTCCCAAAATATATTCCAGACACCTATACTTTAAAACAAGTTCAACCGCTGGCTTCATCACATAATCATCCCTGTCATATGCATATCTCTTGTTATATTTATAAGCTTTTCCATTTCGCATATCCATCCTAAACATAATCCTTCTCTGCTGCTCCTGTTATATTTGTAACTCTGTTATGACAGCGATTTGATGCGAAAAAGACATATATACCATTTTCTATGTCTATTGTAAGCTGGTTGCCAGTGTACCCTCCCAATGCAAAGGCATTTCCACTCAAAAAATGATTTACTTCCGAATTCATCTCTATCGGATTCTTGGAATAACACAAATACCCATGAAATTGTGTTGCATCATTTTCACCTATCATTTTTCCTGTTCTGTTAATTCCTATTTTTTTCAGGCTTTCTATTGACACAACCTTTTCCTCCATCAATGCTATCTCATATCTCTTTTCTCCATGTATCGTTTATTTTCTTCCAATCCCTCCCTTTGTATCTTCATAAACTTTTCCATCGCCTCATCTTCTGTCATCTCTTCTACATAAAATGCCTTTCCAAAATTAACAACTATTTTATTTCTTTTACAGCCTGTCCATAAAACTGTAATTGGACATACTACTGAGTTTGTTTTTTTTGCAAGAACAATAAATGATCTGTCAAAATTTCCAAATTCCTGACCTTCTTTCCTTCTTGTTGTACCTTGTTTTCCTGCCAAAACATAGGTATGACTTTTTAAAAGATCTACCGCAACTGGCACATCCCATCTACATGAATGATTCGCCATATAAATTGCTCCGTCTCTCTCCATAGGTATTTCACTTAATATATGTAAAGTCTTTCCATGTATTTTTCTTGATATTTTCAATGAAATCGGATGCAGTATCTTATAAATTATCATTTGTCATCCATCCCAATCCTTCCTCGTTTTTTAATATCTCTAGCCATGTAGGAATGTTCTTAGTTTTTAATTCAATCTGAGTAAGCCAATATTGCCTTTTTTCTTCTGGAATATATGTATTAATAATCTGCTCTCTCAGACTATATTCCTTCCACTCTCTTCTTCTCTGTTCTATAAAATTTTTCCAATAATCATCTGAAATATCTGATCTTTTCTTCAGCCCCTCCCGTTCCCAAATCTGCCACTTTAATGTTGCTAACATATCCCGCAATTCACAATTCAATTTTTTCTTATTTATGTTTTTACCTGTTACTTCAATAGTTTTCCCCATGTTAATAACAAATCTCTTATCATATTGTTCTATAGCAATTGGGCAAATGGATGCACCTGTTTCAATTGCACTGTAGACCGCACCGTATGCAATATCATTTACAATCGAATTTTCCGAAAGATTCCATGTCCCTTCCGGAAAAATCATAATATTAGCACCACACCTGAGCAAACGAATCATTATCTCTTTTGTATTCATCTTATCTGCTTTATCTCTTTCATCCACATAAACGATTCCATTTGCTTTTAATATAATTCCATTCAAACCTCTGCTTAAATTTTTATAATCTGCAGCTATTACATAAAATTGTTCCTGTATCTGCTCATTTACAATCTCAAAATCCCATTTTCCTATATGAGTTACCACGAAAATAATTGGTTTATTATGAAAAGCAGACTTTTCATTCATTATCTTGTATGATAATTAGGAAGTTAATTATCACATATTTCCTTTCTTTTAATATCGTGGTTCAATACAATTCAGATACTATGGACTTTTGATTTGTTTTCTGTAGCTTGACTACTCAACTGGAGTGTATTGCCACTACCTTTATCTGAATTGTTTATTAGCTGGATGTTGCCGGAGTGTTTTTCACTCAGAGTACTTATTTCTATCAAGTCTACGATGATAATCGTTGGTGGACATCATGGTATCAGACTTTAGGAAAGGGAGGTACAACCTCATGAAAATTTACGTAGGCATTGATATTGCCAAACTTAATCATTTCGCCGCTGCGATTTCTTCCGACGGTGAAATAATCATTGAGCCGTTCAAATTCACAAATGACGCTGATGGCTTCCAACTGCTGGTCTCTAAACTCGAATCATTCGATAAGAACAGCCTCATCATCGGTCTTGAGTCAACGGCACACTACGGTGACAACCTTGTTCGATACCTTGTTACTGAGCTTTACCAAGTGTGTGTGTTGAACCCCATCAAAACCTGTCAAATGCGAAAAAATAACGTTCGCAAAACTAAGACAGATAAGGTCGGCACTTACGTGATTGCTAAAACTCTTATGATGCAGGACAACCTCAGATTCGTCAGCTTCTTCGATCTCGATATGATGGATCTTAAGGCATTGGGACGTTTCCGTCAGAAAACCATAAAGCAACGTACCCGATTGAAAATTCAACTGACAACCTATGTTGATCAGGTCTTTCCGGAGATTCAATACTTTTTCAAATCCGGTCTGCATCAACACGCTGTCTATGCTTTATTAAAAGAAGCACCTTCTCCAAAAGAGATTGCTTCCATGCATATGACTCATCTGGCAAATCTGCTCAAAGTGAACTCACACGGACACTTTACCAAAGAACAGGCCAAAGAATTAAGAGTTCTCGCACAGAAGTCTGTCGGTGCTAACGACAGCGCTATATCTATTCAGATAACTCAAACCATTCAACAAATCGAGTTACTGGATAGCCAATTAGAAAAGATTGAAGCTGAGATGACGGATATCATGAAATTCAACGATTCTGTCATCATGACCATTCCTGGTATCGGTTATATCAATGGTGGAATGATTCTTGGTGAAATAGGTGATATTCACCGTTTCTCCAATCCAAACAAGCTGCTTGCTTTTGCTGGTCTGGATCCTTCTGTTTATCAGTCTGGTAACTTTCAGGCTAAGACAACAAGGATGTCCAAACGTGGCTCTCGTGTATTACGATATGCCCTTGTAAATGCAGCTTGGAACGTTGTCAGAAACAACGCAACCTTCAAGGCTTATTATGATGCCAAGAGGGCTGAAGGCCGGTCTCATTACAATGCACTTGGGCATTGTTCCGGCAAACTTGTCAGAGTCATCTGGAAGATGCTCACCGACAATGTCGAATTTAACCTCAAATAAGAGGTCTGTATACCAATATCGATAGATTTTGAAAAAGCACCCTAAGGGAGCTCTATTAAAGTTACCCTTTTTTACCACCGATATGAAAAAGAAATTTTTTACTAATCTATGGTTGACTTTTCATAGCTGGTCTCCTTCTCTAAGTAATTTATTGCAACGGGGCAGCGAAAATCTCAAATTGGTATGCAGGCACATTTCTTATCCAACCCGCTTTTTATGTGCTTTCATTTTCTTCATCGCCCAATCATAATGACTGCTTGTATTACTGATAAAATAATTTCCAATACAGCTTCCGCCCACCCATGGATAATAAGTCCTGGTAAAAAGTTCTTCCTGTGAAAACGTATCTAATGCCTCCATCACTCTTTTGTGTGAATCCTTAAACCGTTCGAGTGCCTCTTCTTCGGAAATATTCTGACAGCGCCGAAAGAATACCATATTCATATCACCATACGTTTTCCAGTTATATCCTTCCAGCAGGAATGGCTTATTGCTGCCGTTTTCACGGTTTTTGATCCATTCTAAAAGCAGCAGATGCCACTCATTCAGATGCATCAGTACGTCTCTTAAATTTCTATCACGTCTCCAGTGTGCTTCCTTTTTCTTTTCATCATCCAGAAAATCATACGGTGCACTTTTCTCCGCTTCTGTTCTCCGTTCAATCATAGAAAGCAGTTTCTCATAATTTGTGTTTGCAGCCTCTATTAACTCCTGTTTATTTTTCGGTCTTGCCATTTTCAATCCCTCCATTTTAGCACGGCAGCTATATATCATGTTTAGCATAACATCTTTCAACACATATGAACAGACTTCGACCAGAAACTTCGTATGAAATAAATTTTCTTATTTTCATACAACGGCACAAAACAGCCTCGGCTTAGTGCAATTTTCCACTCAAAAAACTGAAAACCACCATTTGATATCCAAATCCACATACCTCACACAAAAAGCCAGCCCAGTCTGCATCATCTGCAGCCTGGACTGGCTTTCTTCACGTTCTCATATTTGGATAGTGATTAAACTAACTCAAGTAATACCTCTAAAGCGCC